>DASUNJ010000838.1:0-19175 GCA_036277235.1 Thermoanaerobaculia bacterium
CGCCGCACGTCGAAGATGCCCGACTCCCAGGCCAGGACGTCGAAGCCCATGACCTGGTGGAGGAAGCGGATCAGCCGCCCCTTGGCGAGGAAGGTCGCGCCGTCGCCGTGGGTCGCCTCCCCGAGCTGCACCACCCGGGCCTTGCCGAGGACCTGGACCAGCGGCATCAGGTCGGAGAAGTCCTCGTCCGCGGGATCGACGGAGCGCACCGCCACGGTGTGCCCGGCCAGCCAGCGGACCTGTTCGGGGTCCTGCCCGAGGGCCGGGAAGGACATAAGGAGCAGGGCGAGACAGATCCAGGATCTCATGGAGAGGGATTGTAGGGCCTCACTCGCTCGAGGTCCCACGCCTTCACCAGCGTCTCGTCGTGGTGCATGACCGGGCTTTCGCGGAAGCCCTTGGTCAGGAACGGCCCGGTCCAGAACAGGAAGAGGATGAAGAACCGCGCCGCGCTGCGCTGGAGCCCTTGGCCGAGCAGGCCGCTGCGGGGGATCCATGGCCGGCCGATGGCCATCGCCACCCAGAGGAAGACGAACGGCAGCACGGGCAGCAGCCAACGGTTGAGGACGATCGGATCGTCGAGCCCCGCCGGAGAGAACAGCAGGATTCCCGCAACGTAGCCGGCTGCGGCGGCAAGGGTGTAGAGCCCGAGCCGGAGGTTCCGGCGCACGAGCAGCACCAGCCCGACCAGCGCCAGGACCCAGAACAGAACGGTCAGAGGCCACGACCGCGTCCCGGCCTGGAGCCGGAGGACGTCGCCCACCGTCTCGAGCGGGATGTCGACCTGAGCCAGGAAGGGAGCCGCCGCGACCGCCAGGACGGCCAGGGCTCCCACGACCGCGAATGCCCGCCGCTCCAGCGCCATGAGCGCGGCGAACGCGACGAGGGCCAGGGGCATGTACGGGAGGGCCATCCGGCTGTGGAGCACGAAGACCGGCGAGAGCGCCACGAGCCACCCCAGCAGCTCGACCGGGAAGCGCTCCACCCGCCCGCTGAACATCCGCGGGAAGACGACCAGGGCGATCAGCCCGCAGATCACGGAGGGCAGCCGGGCTTCAAGCTCCGAGAGACTGAGCTCGGCGGCTGCGCGCAGCTCGTCGTCCCCCATCACCTGGTTGCGCAGGTTCCACAGGCGCAACGTAGCCCCGGCCAGCACGAAGCCGACCATGGCGAGCCGGGGCAGGGGACGAGGCCGGTCGGCTTCCACGCGACCGGCAGCCTCTAGGGACAAGTCGCGAAGGCGTTCGTGTCCTGGAGCGGCGGGAACGGCTGGTTCAACGGGTTGGTGTAGGTCCTCGGAACTCCGGTCTGGGTGTCCGTGACCGTGAGGATCACCTCCACGTTCGTCAGGCCCGCAGCGAACACCCAGTAACGGCTGTTCAGCCCGCAGCCGTTCAGCACTTTGACCACGACCTCCACGTTCGTCGAGGTGAAGAACCAGAGGTATCCGGTGTCTTCCGTGAGCTTGACCATCTTCGCCGCGGCGGCCGGCGAACCGCTCGTCCGGAAGCTCGCCTCGACCTTGAAGCGGTTGTTGTTGAGGCACATGGCAGTGGCGCTGGGCACGCACAGTCCGGTGGAGAGCGGGTCGGTCCGGATGCCCAGGGCGCGCGGCGCCGTCGAGGGGAACAGGGTGGAAAGACTCGTCCAGGAGGCTCCCTGGTTGCCGCTGCCGTAGTTCGTGCGCTGCGCCGTCGCGGCCGAGCGGTCGCCGCAGAGGAAGAAGTCCGGCCCCCCGGGCCAGCGCGCTCCGATGTAGACGCCGTTGTCTGGCAGGTGGATTCCGGAGCCTGCCAGACTGATGCCGTAGAATTTGCCTGCTTGGGCAAGATCGGTAGCGGTGGCATTGACCGTGCCCAGGAGCGTACCCGGCTGCCCGCCGGCACCGTTGTCGTCGTAGACCACGACCTGGAAGCTCATGCTCGAAGGTCCCGTTGCCGAGCGGGAGAAGCACGCGCAGACCTGGTCGAGCCCCGTGGTCCCCGCGGGCAGGTCGAATTTCATCACCATCGTCGAGTCGCCAGGATCGCCATCTCCGAGGCTGTAGCCGTTGTTGAAGACACCGTCGTCATACACGACCCCCGCTGCGCAGTTCGGGCTCGCCGCGGCGGTCGCGAGCTCTGGCGCCTCGACCGAGTGCGCCTCGCCCTCCCAGTCTTCCTGCGCCGCGGCCGGAACGGCTACCAGGACTGCGAGTACCAGGAATCTCAGGAACCGCTGCTTTTCGATCATGGATCTCTCCTTATCGGTGAGAGGAATGATCCATGCTACTCCCGGGCCTGAGACGGGGTCCAATCGAAGGTTGCGAAAATCCTGATCCAGCTCCGAGAGGGTGAGATCACGGCGGCTCTACTGCACGCTGAGCACGAGCTTGCCGATCGTCCGGCCCGATTCGAGGCGGGCGTGGGCCTCGCGCAGGGTCTCCGCGTTCAACGGACCGCAGACCTCACGCAGCGTGTGGCGTAGCGTGCCGTCCTCCAGGAGGCCCGCCATCCGGTCGAGGATGTCGTGCTGGGCCACCATGTCCGGCGTCTCGTACACGGCCCGCGTGAACATGTACTCCCAGCAGAGCGCTGCGCTCTTGACCTGGAAGGGGTTGATGGGGACGGGCCGGCCCCCTTTGGCACCCACGATCAGGCAGACCTTCCCCTGGGGACGCACCACGTCCGCCATGTTCTGCAGATGCTCCTCGGTGTTGGCGGCGCAGAGGATGTAGTCCGCCTCGCCGGCGCCGATCCGCTGCATCTCGTCTTTCAAGGGCGCGCGGTGGTCGATCACCTCGTCCGCGCCCAGCTCGCGGCACCAAGCCTCAGTCTCCGGGCGGGAGGCGGTGGCGATCACCCGCATTCCGGCCACACGCTTCGCGATCTGGATGGCGATCGAACCGACTCCGCCGGCGCCTGCGATGACGAGCAGGGTCGCATCCGAACCCTTCGCCTCCATGCGGTCGAAAAGCGCCTCCCAGGCGGTGAGTGTGGTGAGCGGCATGGCCGCGGCCTCCTCGAACGTCAGGTTGCGCGGCTTGCGGCCGACGATGCGCTGGTCGACCAGGTGGTACTCGCTGTCGCACCCCTGGCGCGCGATGCTCCCCGCGTAGTAGACCTCGTCGCCCGGAGAAAACAGAGACGCGCCCTCGCCGACCGCCTCGACGGTCCCCGCGGCGTCCCAGCCGAGGATCTTGGGCTCGGCTTCCACCTTGTCCTTGGGCGCCCGCACCTTGGTGTCCACGGGATTGACCGACACCGCCCTGACCCGGACGAGCAGGTCCCTCCCCCGTGGCTCCGGCTTCGGGACCTCCACGTCGACCAGGCTCTCCGGATCTTCGATCGGCAGGTATTTGTAGAGTCCGACAGCTCTCATCATGCCCCCATGAAGTGGACGAAGCGCTGCACATTATGCAGCCGAGCATAATGCTGGACGGCATAATGATTCTGTTGCCCTTCACCGCCGCCAGTAGGACCACAACCCGGCGAGCAGCACCACGAGCGCCGTGCCGCCGCAGACGACACCCCAGAACCAGTAGGGCAGGAAGAGGAGCCTCTGCATCTGCATCACGTCCGAGGGGAAGGAGCCCATCGGGTTGTCGGCGCCGCGGGTGAAGAGGTAGTCGGCGCGAGAGAAGACGCTCAGCGCGAGCTGCACTCCGATGAAAACGACGGCGAGTTGGGCGCCGTCCGGAGTGAGCCGGGAGGCGGCCAGGAAGCAGAGGGCCAGGACCGCTCCCACGAAGAAGAAGCCGAAGAGGTTGCGCACCACCAGCAGCTCGGCGAGCAGGAGGAGGGCTCCCAGCCCCCAGAGGCAGGCGCGGGCGCCGCGGCCGGTCCGTCCCAGTGCGAAGCAGATCGCCGCGGCCACGGCGGGGCCGACGAGACCGCCCGCGATCGTCAGCCCCTCGCGGATGCGGCCGAAGCCAGCCAGGTCCATCTCCGCGACGCCGGCGCCGTCCAGCCACATCTTGAGACGCAGGAATCTGCCTCCCAGGAGCACGGCGGCGAGCCCGTGGCCCATCTCGTGGGCCAGGGTCGAGAGGAGGATCAGCGGCCGGGCCAGGACATGGCCGAAGAGCGGCACGTTGTAGAGGAGGAGCGTCGCCGCGGCGCTCGCCACGAGCACGACCCGGGCGCCGGGCCGTTCCCGCGGCTCGGAAACCGGCGGCGGCGCCAAAGGAGCGAGCAGGGGCTCTTCTTTCGGGATCATCCCTCCCCCATCCTAATCCAATGTGATCGTTACCGTCCCCCCGGGAACGATCGTGGCCGTGCCGGACCAGGTACGGCCGTCGTCGGCCGCGACGTCGAGCTTCCAGGTGCCGGGCGCGATGCGCTGGAGCTTCAGGGCGCCGGCCTCCAGGTCGAAGGCTGTCAGGGACCCGCCGTACGGGGTGTGGAACGGATTGCCGTTCTGGTCCGTCAGGGTGACCCGGGCGCCGATAGGGGCGGTCAGCAGGGCGGGCACCTTCAGGTCCAGGACGCCCGGCAGCGGCAGGACGACGCGTCCGGCGTGGCCCGGAGAGGTCACGGACAGCGTGACCGGGGCCGCGCCGTCCGCGTCCAGGACCAGATCCCAGGAGCCGGGCGGCACGATCGCCACGCGCAGCCGGCCGTCGTCCGCCGTCGGATAGGTGCCCGAGGCGATCACCTGGCCCGCCGGGTCGAGCACCGCGGTCCGCACGTAGCTCGGCGCGCGCCCCGAGGCGAGCACCACCTGCAAAGTCACTCCCTCGGTGGCCTGGAGCGCGATCTCCAGCTCCTCCTCCGCCGAGCCGGCATCCACCTCGATGCTCTGCTCGCCCGGCGTGTAGCCCTCCAGCACAGCCTGCACCCTCCAGCTCCCCCCGGGCACGCCCGGCAGCCGGAACACGCCCCGCGAATCGGTGGCCGCGTCGAGCTGGAGGAAGGAGCCGCTGGCGACCTCGCCCCCCCTGGGCGGCAGCAGCGTCACCCGGACGCCGGAGAGAGGCTGCTTGTCGGACGAGTCCAGCACCCGGCCCGCGAGGGTCACCGCCACGAGCTCGAGCTCGACCTCGGCGTCGCGGGAGAGCTCCACGGTCTCCTTGTGGTGCGACTGGCCGCGGGAGTCGATGACGGTGAGGTCGTAGGTGCCGGCCTCCAGCCCCTCGAAGCGGAACCGTCCCTCGTGGTCGGTCTTCGCCCAGCGCCCGGCTACGCCCGGACCGCCGAGAGCGACGTTCTCGCCCCGGACCACCTGGCCGTTGCGCAGCACCCGGCCGGTCAGCAGATAGCCGTCCGCGAGCTCGAGGTCGAGCCGCGCCTCGCGCTCCCCCGGCTCCAGCGTGACCCGCCCGTCGGTCTGGCGCTCGCCGCGAAGGGAGGCGAGCACGCGGTGCTCGCCCGGCTCGACGTTCTCGATGCGATAGGAGCTGTCCGGGAAGACCCGCCCCTGGAGAAACTCGTCGTCCAACCAGACCTGCGCCTGAGACAGCTCGGCGAAGTCGAGGCCCGTGAGCTGGCCCACGATGGCGCCGCCGGTGCTCAACCGGATCTCGACTCCGGATACGTTGCCGGCCACGGTCAGCTCCTGCCCCTGGGTGAGGGCAAAGCCTTCCTTCTCCGCCGCGATCCGGTAGGTGCCGTCGGCCACGCCGGTCAGGGTGAACGAGCCGTCCGGCCGGCTCACGGCGTTCGGCAGGTTCCAGGAGCCCCCCCCTTCGTGCAGGACCACCGCGGCGGCCGGCACCGGCACGCCGTCGTCGTCCACCACCCGGCCGGTGACCTCGGCGCCCCCCTCCAGCTCGAAGTCGAGGCCGTTCTCCCCCGCCCGCACCTCCAGCTCCCGCACTCTCTCGCGGAAACCTTCGCTGTCGGCCCGGAACAGGCGCGTCCCGGGCGGCACCGCGTCCAGCCGGTAGCGGCCGTCGCCGTCGGTCCTGGCCCATCCTGCCCGCATCGTACCGATGGACCCGGTCTCGACCAGCGAGACGCGGGCGCCCGGGATGGGACGGCCCCCCGGCGCGAGGACGCGGCCTTCCAGGACCGCTCCAGGCCGCAGCACCACCTCGACGCCCCGGAGGTCCTGGCCCGAGCGGACCTCCAGGCTCGTCATGTTGGCGGGCTGGCGGCCCGCGGCCAGGGCCATGAGCTCGAAGGTGCCGGGCGGGACGTCCTCGATCCGGAAGGAGCCGTCGTCCCCGGAGAGGGCGTGCTTCATGGCTTCGACGGTGAACACGGCCCTGCCGCGGCTCATGGCCGTCGGCCCCATGGGGTCGAGCACGATCCGGGCCCCGGGCACGGGCTTGCCGTCCGGATCCACGGTCCGGCCTTCCACAGCCGAGGAGGGGAGCAGGACGATGCGGACCGGCTCTTCGGACGGCACCTGCACGCCCGGGGCGCTGCCCTTGGCGTAGCCGGAACGGCGGACCTCCACGTCGACGGTCTCGCCGGATCGCCGGTCCTCGACCCGGAAGAAGCCGTCCAGGCTGGTGACGGCCGCGGGCGGCTCTTCCCCTCGGGCCAGGGCGGCTATCGGATCGCCCGTGGCTTCGGCGACGGACACCTGGGCACCTTCGATCGGCCGGCCGTCGGGGCCGGTCACATAGCCTTCCAGGGCCACGCCCCGGACCAGGGTCACAGTGCCGAGATCTGTGGAGCCGGCCCCGGCCGGGATCGACAGGCCCGGCACGGCGGTCGGGGCGAAGCCGGAGCCGCGGGCCGTGAGCTTGAAGGTGCCGGGCGGCAGGTCCCGCAGCTCGAAGCGGCCGGTGGCGTCCGCGACGGCCTCGAAGGGGACGGAGTCGTCGTCCGGGCCGATCTGGATCATCATCATGTCGCCCGGGGGCTCGGGCTCCAGAACCACTCCGGCTCCGGCCACGGGCCTGTCGGCCGGGTCGACCACGCGGCCGAAGGCGGTGCGGCCCTTGCGCAGCACGATCCGCAGGTCAGACGCGGGTGTGCCGGGCTCGACCGGCGGCACGTCGGCGGTGGCCGGGGCGTAGCCTTGCCGGGTAAGCCGCAATTGATGGGCGATCCCGCCTGCCAGGCGCGGGATGCGGAACCTGCCGGCCGCGGAGGTGCGCGCGTTGCCGCCGCTCTCCCAGCGGTCCATGGCGCGGCTCCCCGGCTGGATGCGGGCCTTGATCTCGACACCCGCGACCGGCTTCCCCTGCTCGTCCACCACCACGCCCGCCGCGGTGAACGCCGGCTCCAGCGCCAGCGTGGGCGCCCGCCGCTCACCGGCCTTGACCGGCCAGTTGGAGCGTCTCTGGAAGAAGCCGGCGGCCGTGGCCGTGATTGACAGCTCGCGGCCCGGCACCGCGGACAGCTTGTACACGCCGTCGGCGCCGGTCCTCCGGAACGCGCCGGGGTCCGCGGCCCAGACCAGGGCGCCGGCCACCGGCGAGCCGGACACGGTCGAGACGACCCGGCCGGACAGGGTCTCGACCGGCGGCAGCCGCAGGTCGCGGGGGCCGGTCTCTTCGGGCTTCTTCGGTTCGAGATAGCTCGGCTCGAGGTAAAGAGTGGCGGATCGGCCGTCCTCGGCGACCGCCAGGACCTGCAGCTTGAGCTTGCCGGCGAACGGCACGGCGAGGATGCCATCCGCTCCGGTCCGGCCGGCGGCCCAGCGGGCTTCGCCCAGGCGGACGAGCGCCCCCGGCACGGGCTTGCCCGCGGCGTCCAGGACCCGGAGGTCACGGGTGCTCCCGACGGCCAGGGCCAGCGCGACGGTGGAGGTCCGCACGTCGCGCCGCTCCACGAACGGCAGCCCCGGCGCGCCCGCTCGCACGAGGAGGCTCTCCGATGAGTCGCGAGGCAGGACGACCCTGCCCTGGGCATCCGTCAGTCCGGCCCGGGCCGGCAACCGCCACTTCGCCGAATCCATGTCCCGGAAGACGGACACAGAACGATCGCCGATCCGCACCCGCGCGCCCTGGACAGGCTTGCCGTCCGCCCCGGTGATCCGTACCTCCACCCGCGCGTCCTTCTCCATCTCGACGGCCGGGAGGTCCGTCTCTTCGAGCAGGGGCGTGAGCTGTTTCTCCCGCGGCACGAACCCCGGAGCCTGGACCAGAACCCTGTACATCCCCGGCTCGGGAGCCTCCAGGCGGAAGCTGCCGTCCGCGGCCACCGCCGCGCTCGCCACGGGCTCGGGGTCGGCCCTGCCTTCCAGCTCCAGCCGGCCGGCCTCGATCTCGGAGACCAGGGGGATGAGAAGGGCCTGGGCACCCTTGACGACGGGGGAGACCTGCCCCCCGACCGGGATGGGGGCGGCCAACGCGGGAAAAGCGAGCAACAGGATCAGGAAGGCTGCGGCGCGCAAGGGTCTCCTCCAAGAAAGGACCTCAAGGACCCAAAGGACGTAAAGGACCTCGAGGACGAAGGACAGGATCTGGTGTCCTTTAAGTCCTTTCGGTCCTTTACGTCCTTTAGGTCCTTCTCCCTACTCCAGCGTCACCTCGGCCGTCCCGCCCGGGAGCACCGTGGCGGTGCCGGTCCAGGTGCGGCCGTCGGTGGCGGAGACGTTGAGGGTCCACTGGCCCGGCGAGAGCTTTTCGAACCTCCTCGATCCTCGCTGGAGGTCGAAATTCTTCATCACCTGGCCTCCCCAGGGGACCCGGTAGAGCTTGCCGCTCGCGTCGGCCAGCGTGACCTTGGCTTCCACGCGGGCCTCCGCCAGGCCGGGGACCTTGAGGTTCAGCCCTCCGGCCTGCGGCAGGATTACTCGTCCCCCATTGCCCGGCGCGGTCACCGGCACCACGACCGTCGCCGAGCCGTCCGCGTCCAGGAAGAGGTCCCAGGCGCCGGGAGCCACGCTGGCGACGCGCACCCGGCCGTCCTCCCCCGCCGGGTAGGAGCCGCGGGAGACCACCCGGTCCGCGGCGTCGAACACCGCCGTGTGTACCATGTCCGGCGGCCGGCCCGACGGCAGCAGCACCTCCAGCACGATCCCCTCCGTGGCCTCCAGGGAGAGCTCCAATCCGTCCACCGGCCGCCCGGAGTCCACCTGGACGTCCACCTCCGCCGGCCCATAGCCCGCCTGGACCGCGCGCACCTTCCAGCTCCCCTCGGCCACGTCGCGCAGGCGGAAGACGCCGCGCGAATCGGCCGTGGTCTCCGTGTTCTGCCAGGGGGCCGTGTCGTCCGGCTGCGCCGCCATCAGGATGACCTGGGCGTTCGGGATGGGGGCCTGATCCGCGGCATCCACCACGCGGCCCGACACCGCCACCGTGTTCAGCTCGATCAGCACGTCGCGGTCGGCCGAGAGCTCGACCGCCTCCCGATGGCGCGAGCCGGAACGGAAGCCGTAGACCTGCAGCTCGTAGCTGCCGGCGTCGATGCCCTCGAAACGGAAACGGCCCTGGTGATCGGTGTCGCCATGGCGGCTGGACAGCCCGCCGCCCGAGAGCATCACGCTCAGGCCGCTGGCCGCCGCGCCGTTGCGCAGCACCCGGCCGGTCAGGGTGAGCCCGCCGGAGAACTCCAGGTCGAGCCGCGCCTCGGGCGCGCCCAGCTCCAGGATGACCCGGCCCTCGGCCTGCCGCGAGCCGCCGGAAAGAGCGGCCGTCACCCGGTGCTCCCCCGGCTCCACGTGATCGATGCGGTAGCTGCCGTCCGGCGAGACCTGTCCGGCCTGGCGGCTGCCGCCGAGCGAGATCTGCACCTGGGAGAGCTCCGCGAAGTCCAGGCCCGAGAGCTGGCCGACGATGGCGCCGCCCGCGCTCAGCTTCACCTCGATCCCGGAGAGCGAGCTGCCCGCAACCGTCACCTCCACCCCCTCCCGGCTGCGCGCGAACCCCTGCTTGTCGGCGATCACGCGGTAGGTGCCGTCCGCCACGCCGTCGAGGGTGAAGGAGCCGTCGGCGGCGCTGGCGGCATCCGGCTGGTTCCAGGATCTCGGCCCTGCCCGCAGGGAGACGCGGGCGCTCGCCACCGGGATTCCTCCTTCGTCCACCACCCGGCCGCGGATCTCGACGCCCCCTTCGAGCCGCAGGTCGACGGAGTTCTCCCCCAGCCGCACCTCCAGCTCCTTGATCGCCCGGCGGTAGCTCTTGTGCTCGGCCTGCACCGAGCGCGTCCCGGGCGCGATCCCCTCCAGGCGGAAGCGGCCGTCGCCGTCCGTGTTGGCGGTGCCGAAGAAGAAGTCGACGGTGGGATCCGTCACGCCCACCTCGGCCCCGGCCAGCGGCTGCCCCGAGGGGGAGAAGACCCGTCCCTCGATCACCGCGCCCGGCGCGAGCACCACCTCGAGCCCTTTCAGCTCCTGCCCGGACCGGACCTCCAGGTTGGCGAGCTCGCTCCGCTGGTAGCCCGTGGCCGAGGCCTGCAGCTCGAAGCCGCCGGGGACGACGTCCTCCATGCGGAAGAAGCCCGTCTCGTCCGACACCGCCTGCCGCCCGTGCGACGCGGAGAACATCCGGATCCCGCCACCCACCCCCATGGGGTCGGACGGATGGATGAAGAGCTGGGCGCCCGCGACCGGCTTGCCATCCGGGTCCACGGTCCGGCCTTCCACGGCCGACGAGGGTTGCAGCACGAGGCGCACCGGCTGGTCGGGCGGAACCTGAACGCCGGCAGCCGCACCCGGGGCATAGCCGGACCGGGACGCGGTGAGGTCCACGGTCTCGCCGGCGCGCCGGTCCTCGATCCGGAAAAAACCGTCCTGGGCGCTCGTGGCCACGGACAGAGGCTCCTCCTGCTGCAGGAACCGGGACATGGGATCGGCGTTGGCTTCGATCAGGCGGATCTCCGCGCCGGGGATGGGCCGGCCTTCGGGGTCCACGGCGAAGCCCTCGATCCCCACGCCCGGAACCAGCACCACCGTACCGAGGTCCGTCGCGCCTCCCCCTTCCGGCACCTTGAGCCCGGGCACGGTCAGCGGCGCGAAGCCGCTGCCGCGCGCCGTGAGCTCCCAGGTGCCGGCGGGCAGGTCCCGTACCTCGAAGCGGCCGGTGGCGTCCGCAGCCGCCTCGTACTTGGCCGCTTCCGCCTGGCGCAGGCGCATCATGCTCATCCGCCGGTCCCCCGCGAGCGCTGGGCGGAGCTCGACCCGGGCTCCCACGACCGGCCGGTCGGACTGGTCCACGACGCGGCCGAAGCCGGTCCTTCCCCTGCGCAGCACGATGCGCAGATCGGTCCCTCCGAGACCGCGCCGGCCGGGCTCGAGCGGCGGGATCTCCTCCCGGGCCACGGCGAACCCGGCCTTGGAGAGCCGCAGCTCGTAGCCGACGCCGGCCAGCAGCCCGGCAGTCCGGAAACGGCCCGAGGCGGTGGTGCGGGAGATCCCGCCGCTTGAGATCAGGGCGGAATTCCGCACGCGGGTCGCCGGGTGCGGCGAAGCCTGCACCAGGACCCCGGGCACCGGCCGGCCCTGCTCGTCCACGACCACGCCCGCGGCGGCGAGGGCGGGCTCCAGCGCCAGGGTCGGCCCCCGGCGCACCCCGGGCGACGCGCCCAGGTGCGCGTCCGCCGGCAGGTATCCGGCCGCCGCGGCCTGGGGCCAGGCGTCGCGGCCGGCGACCATGTTGATCCGGTAGGCGCCGTCCGCGCCCGTGCGCTGCGCTTCCTTCGGCTCATGGTTCCAGACCAGGGCGCCGGCGATCGGACGGCCGTCGGCTGCGGACACGACGCGGCCGGCCATGGTCTCCAGGGCGGGCAGCAGCAGCACCCGAGGATCTTTCTCTTCAGTCTTCGGAGGCTCGGCATAGGCATCCAGGCTCCGCCCGTCCTCCGCGGTCAGGACGACCTTCAGCTTGCTCCTGGCCATCACGGGTATGGAGAAACGGCCGTCGGCGCCGGTCCTGCCCGCGAGCCAGCGGCTCTCGCCGACCCGCACCCAGACTCCGGGCACGGGGCTCTTGCCGGCGGCGTCCATCACCCGGATCTCCCGCGCCGTTCCGGCCACGAGGCGGAGGGTCACGGAGCCGCTCCCCACGTCCTTCTGCTCGGAGAAGGGCTGGCCCTCCACGCCGGCGCGCACCAGCAGGCGCTCCCGGGCGCCACGGGGGAGGACCGCCACTCCCTTGGCGTCGGTCAGTGCGGCGCGGTTCGACGTCCGCCAGGGCCTCAGCTCCGTCCGCCTGAGACCCGGGGAGCCGGTCATCTCGGCCTGCACCCGGGCGCCGGCCAGGGGCTTGCCATCGGGACCGGCCACCCGCACCTCCAGCTTCGCGTCGCCCTCCAGCCGCACGGGCGGAAGCTCCGCCTCCTCCAGGAGCGGGTGCAGGAGCATCTCCTGGAGGACCATTCCCTTGGCCTCGACCGCGATCTCCCACATCCCGCCCTCGGGGGCCTCCAGGCGGAAAGCGCCGTCCGCGCCGGTCACGGCCGTGACCGCGGCATCGGGATGGGCCTTCCCCTCCAGCTCCAGCCGGGCGGAGTCGGAGAGGCTCAGAGTGGGGATCAGCAGCACGCGGGCGCCCGCCAGCGGGGAGCCGCCGGGGCCAAGCACCAGGCCGGAAACAGGAATGGGAGCGGCATCGGCGGCAGGGGCGAGCGCCGGAATCAGGAGAGCGAGCAGGACGAGCAGAGACGGCAAGGCTTTGATGCGCACGAATCCTCCGGGAAAACGACCGCTGCCGCCTATCATACAGAGGCAAAAAAAAGGCGGCCCATCGGGGGCCGCTTTTGAGGGAGGGAAGCGTTCGCGAGCCCCGCTAAGGAACCCGCTACGTCTCTCGATGCCCATAGTACGGCCCCAACCTTACAATCAATATTACGGACCAGATGCAGAGATCGTTTAAAAGGTCGGTGCCCGCCCGCAACGCTGCGCTCCACCGCCGCGGCGCTGCGCACCGGGGCGCCCACGCCGCGGAAAGCACCCGCAAGGCTCGTGGAGATGCCTGCGAAGTCGGGCTCCGCAGCGGAGACGCGGTGCCACCTGCCTCGCAGCGCGAGGCCCGCGCCTGCAACGCTGCGGCACGGTGCAGCAACGCCGTGCACCCTGCACGCAACGCAAAGCACCGGTGCAGCAACGCTGTGCACCCTACACGCAACGCGAAGCACCGGTGCAACAACGCAGTGCACCATGCACGCAACGCGAAGCCCTGGTGCAACAACGCAGCGCACCATGCACGCAACGCGAAGCCCCGGTGCAGCAACGCCGTGCACCGTGCACGCAACGCGAAGGCACGGTGCAGCCACGCCGTGCACCGGTGCACGGCGCTCGGGGCAGGCTCCTTTGCGTTGCAGTCTCGTGGCACGGCCCCGCTGGCGCGGTCCCCGGCGCACGGGGCAGCCTCAGCGGCGACCCGGCGCAGGAGCTTGTGTTTCGTGGCCTGCTGCAACGCAACGGCTCGGGAGGCTGCAGAGGCTGGTCCTCACGGAATCGAAGAAGCGCGACGAGGGGCGGGAGGCGTCCTCTCCCGCGCAGCGGGGGAGGATAGAGGAGGGGGTCTTCACGCAAGCTGCCGTTCGAGCCACCCCACCTCCCGCGCCCGCCGTCCGTACCCCGTATCCTCCACCAGCTTCCGAGCCTTGGCCGTGTGCTGTTTCGCACCTTCCCGGTCCCCCCGCTGCCGGCAGAGCCGAGCCCATTCCAGGTGCGCGTCGCACTCGTGCAGACGCATCGAGCCCCGCTCGGCAATCTCCAGCGCCTCGGAAAGGTCTGCCTCGGCAGCGGGCAGGTCGCCTCGAAGCCGCCGCAAGGCGGCCTGAGCCAGGAGGCCACGGGCGACGACCTCCTCATATCCCGCCCGGCGCAGGCCTTCCATGGCATAGCCCAGGTGCAGCGCGGCCTTAGCGAAATCCGCCTCCGCCTTCTTGGTAGGCGCCGGCCGGGGGGCTGTCAGGGCCAAGCCGAGATGGGCTCGACCCAGGCTCAGGTGGTCGAGGGCGATGTCGAGGAGCCAGTTCGTCGAGATGACCCAACTCAGAGTCTGCTCCGCCCGCTCCCGCACCTCCCGGCATGCCTCGCAGAACCGCCGCGCCTTCTCCGGGTCCGCGGCGAGACCGTCCGCAACGGACCCGTCCTCCGGCTCCCCACGGCTCAGCAGCAGGTCACAGTATCCATAGCCCTGAAGCGAGTAGAGCCGAGGGTACTGGGGCTGCAGGTCCGCCTGAAGGGCCTCGGCCTCGAGAAAGGTCTCCGCGCTTTCCTCCCAATAGCCCCCCTGGTGCAGGGCATCGGCCAGCGCCGTCCGCTTGCTCATCTGCTGGGAGGCGTCGTCGCTGCGGCGGGCCAGATCGACGCTCTCCTTCCCGAAGGCCACGGCACGCTCCACCTCACCCAGCGTCAGAGTCAGCTCGCTGAGGTTGACGGCGATTCGGGCTGCGTCCTCCCAATTTTCCTCACTCAATCGCTTCTCTAGGCCCAGTTGCATCGGATGAACCGCCTCCGCCAACCGGCCCAGGGCGCGAAGGTCGAACCCGGCAATGCTGGCGACGTGCGCTTGATTTGCAGGGGTGAGGCTGGCCGAGGGCTGGTCCCAGGGACGATTAAAGAAACCGGAAAGCGCCGACAGATCCGAGCCGAAGGCACCGAGCTTATGGAGGCTGAAGAACTCGTCACCCCGCTGGATGCGCCGCCGGTAGACTTCTAGGTAGGCCTCTTGATGCCGCCCCGCCCGGCAGCCGTGGATCACCGCAATGAAGAGCGGCTCCATGGCCTCCAGCATGTCGGGCAGATCCGGCGCTTCCTTCTGAAGATGCTCGTAGAGGCGCAGGTTCCCGGCCTGCCAGGCTTCCGGCCGTTGCTTCTCGAGCTCCTCCTGGAAAAAGACTCGAACCAGGGGATGGGCGTCGAGGGTGCCCGGCTGATGGGGATCGGGGGGCAGGAGGAGGCCATGCTCCCGGAGGCTCGTGAGCGCAAGTTGCCAGCCTTCCTCTCCCAGGTCCATCAGCGGCTCAGTCAGCCCCGGAATGGCCGGCTTTGCCCGCAGTGCCGCCAGGGCCTTGGGCTGGGCCGGACGATCGAACAACCCCAGCAATCGCAGGACGGCCAGCTCTGGCCCCTCCCCCAGCCAGGAGGCGTAGGTGCCGATGACCCGCAGGGCATGACCGCCCTTGCGCTGGTCGGCTCCGACGAGGTCCACTTCCTTCCGACGGCGGATGTCTCCTCCGCAGGCTCGGCTCAGGTAGCCTCCCAGGAGCATCAGCGTCAGGGCGTGGTTGCCAAACTCCCGCGAGGCGGTCAGGAGCTCCGAAATCTTTCCCTTCACTCCGAGCTGCGTCAGCAGCTCCGCTCCGGCTTCCGGGGAGAGGGCCTCCAGATCCTCCTGAGGCGCGGTCCTGGGGAATGACTCCAGGTCCGCGATGCGCTCCCGGGTGGTGACCACGCACAGGCCGGGGTTGGCCCCGGCCAGCCCCTTGAGCAACGCCGCAAGGCCTGGGTCCTTGAGCCGCCCCGCCAGCGGATGCGCAGGGGAATGCTGAAGCGGCTCGACGCCATCGAGGACGAGAAGCGTCCTTTCCTTGCGCACCAGTTCGGCCAGACGCAGCCCGCGGTCCCGGGACGCTCCGGCCTTGGGATCGGGATCTCCGAACCAGGACAGGGCGTGATCGAGGAAGCGGTCCGCGGAGGTGACCCGCTCCTCGGTGCCTTGGCTGTAGAACGACCAGTCCAGGACCCGCCTGGCGCCACGCCAGCCGGCGGATGACATGCGGTCGAGCCAGTGGCTCACCAGGGCGGACTTGCCCATGCCTCCGAAGGCGACGAAGGTGAGGATGTGGAGGCCCGGGTCCTCCCAGGCGTCGTCGAGACGGGCTAGCTCGGCTTCCCGGCCGATCAGGAGGGGGCCGGCGATGGGCAGGCGGCCGAGGTCGAGGCGAGGAGTGAGAGCCTTGGTCCTCTCGTCGAGGTACCAGGCCAGCACGTCAGGATGCTGCCGGAGGAGATCTTCAATGTCCTCCCAGCCCAGGACATCGATGGCGAACAATCCAGCCTTCTTATGCTGCTCCGTCAGATCCTGCGCTTCCCGCTGGAGGGCCGCGCTGCGTCTGGCCGTGGTGGCGTAGATGAAGCGCTGCAAGCGTGGGAAACCTTTAGCTTTCTCCACCTCCGCCCGAAGCTCCGTCACGAGATCCTTGTCCTTTGGAGGGGTGGCCGAGCCGTGCTTCTTGCACTGGACGCCGTTGAGCCCTGTGCCCCCGAAGCGATCGTCGCCGTAGATGTCGATCCCGTGCTGTTCCTGGCCCGAGCGGCCGTGAGGCTTGGCGCTGGGGTCTCGCCAGACGGCGCGGAAGAGGGCGAGGGCGAGATCCTCGAGCTCGGCGCCTCCCCTGGGGAGCGGGATCTCCTTGTCCCTGAACATGGAGAAGTTATTGTAGCGAGAAAGTGGAAGACCCCTCCCCAGCCCTCCCCCGCTCCGCGGGAGAGGGAGCCCCCACCCTCGGCCACCGATGCGATCCTCGCGCAGACCGCCTTCAGGACGGCATTGCGCTTGGCTTTCTCCAGCGTATCGAGAGGACGGGCGATGTCGTGGGCGGCTTGAATCTCCTTCAGAGGCGTGCGTTCGTGCAGGCACTCGGACAGCAGAACCCAGAGAAGCGTCACGCCCTTCTTCTCCGCGGCCTCGATCAGATAGGGCAGCTCCTTCTCGATGATGAAGTCGGAGGCCAGGAAATTGGGGCTCACCAGGAGGACCCCGATGCGGGCGGAGGCCAGCGCTACGTCGATCTTCCCGCGCCATTTCGCGCTCGGCTTGATGTCGCCGTCCCACCACACGTCGACGAGACGGTTGCGCACCAGGGGGGCGAGCATGGTCCGGAGCTCGGCCAGCCACCTCTTGTCCTTGTGGCTGTAGCTGAGGAAGACCGTGGGCTTCTCCTCGCTCGTTTTCGTGGGCACGCTGAAATTGTAGCCGGGATCGGAGCACACCCTCATAGATCGTTGACCATAGAGGTCCCCGAGGCTATAGTCTCTGCCATTCGCGAAAGGGCCTGCAATCCATGAGTGACGTTCTCCTCGGCCACTCCTTCTTCCTACGCAACGATTCCAAGCAGACCCAGAAGATGAAGCCGTATGCGCCGCTGGGGACGCTGTACGCTGCCAGCCAACTGCGGGAGCATGGCTACGAAGTGAGTCTGTTCGACGCCATGCTGGCCGAGGGGGAGCACGAGTTCGACGAGGCCCTGGAGCGCCACCGGCCGCGCTTCGTGGTGCTCTTCGAGGACAACTTCAACTTCCTCACCAAGATGTGCCTGACCCACGCCCGCGAGGCGGCGTGGCGGATGAGCGCCAAGGCCCGCGCCATGGGCGCCACCGTCATTGCCTCCAGCTCGGACGTCACCGACCATCCCGAGCTCTACTTCGCGCACGGCATCGAGTACGCCCTGCTCGGCGAGGCCGACTGGACCCTGGTCGAGTTGATCGAGACCCTGAGCGGGCGCCGGCCCGGCGACGCCGGCAGCATCCCGGGGCTCGCGCTCCCCGATCCGGCCGACCCGAGCGGCGTGCGCCGCACCGCCGCCCGGTCTCCCGAGCGCCGGCCCGACGTCTTCCCCTTCCCCGCCTGGGACCTCGTGGACGGCGAGCGCTACCGCGCGGCGTGGACGGGCGCGCACGGCTACTACAGCGTGAACATGGTCAGCACCCGCGGCTGCCCGTTCCACTGCAACTGGTGCGCGAAGCCGATCTGGGGGCAGCAGTACGCGATCCGCTCGCCCGCCAACCTGGCTGAGGAGATGGCCCTCGTCAAGCGCCTGCTGCGGCCCGACCACGTCTGGTTCGCGGACGACATCTTCGGCCTGCGCCCGCAGTGGGTGCCGGAGCTGGCGCGGGAGATCGAGGCGCGCGACGCCCGCATCCCGTTCATGATCCAGTCGCGGGTGGACCTGATGACCCCGGCCGCGGTCGAAGGCCTCGCCCGCGCCGGCTGCGTGGAGGTCTGGCTCGGCGCCGAGAGCGGCAGCCAGAAGATCCTCGACGCCATGGACAAGGGGACCAAGGTCGCCAAGATCCACGAGGCGCGGCAGCGGCTCAAGGCCGCGGGCATCAAGGCCTGCTTCTTCCTCCAGTTCGGCTATCCCGGCGAGACGTTCGAGGACATCCTCGCGACCGTCCGCATGGTGCGCGAGGCCATGCCGGACGACGTCGGGATCAGCGTCAGCTATCCCCTGCCCGGCACCCGGTTCTTCGACATGGTGCGCGAGGAGCTGAGCGGCCAGGAGAACTGGCAGGAGAGCAACGACCTCGCCATGATGTTCCAGGGGACGTACCAGACTCCCTTCTACCGCAAGCTCCACCAGGTGGTACACCACGACCTGGACCTGCGGCACCGGCTCGCGGGAGGAGTCGATCCTGCCCTGCTGGAGGAGCTCGACCGCTTGAATGCCGACTGGCTGGAGCTCGGCCGTCTTGAGGTCGAGCACCGCAGCGCCGATCCCACGCGCATCCACAAGCCCTACGGCGAGCTCGAAGCCCCGGACCTGAGCAAGGATTTCAACTGATGGCCGACGTCCTCCTCACCCATGGCTACTTCCTTTTCGAGGACGAGAAGGAACGCCAGATCATGAAACCCTACCCCACCCTGGGGCTGCTCTACCTGTCCGCGTACCTGCGGCGGGAGGGCTTCGAGGTGGAGGTCTTCGACACGACCTTCGCCAGCCGGGACGAGCTGCACCAGCGGCTGGACGCCGGCCGCGGGGTGATCGGGATCTACACGAACCTGATGACCCGGCCCTCGGTGCTGGACGTGGTCCGGCAGGCGAAGGCGAAGGGGTGGACGGTGGTGCTGGGGGGGCCGGAAGCGGCGGGCTGGCCCGAGGAGTATCTCTCGCACGGGGCGGACGTGATCGTGGACGGCGAGGGCGAGCGCACCATGGCCGAGCTGATTCCGGCCCTCGCCGAGCGCGGCCCCCACCGCCTGCACGGGGTCGCCGGCACGGTGTTCCGCGACGAGGACGGGCTGATGGTGAAGAACCCCGCCCGCGAGCAGATCGAGGACATCGATTCCCTCCCCTTCCCCGACCGCGGGCAGATCGACACCGCCCGCTACGTGGACGTCTGGCGCGAGCACCACGGCATGGGGAGCGTCAACCTGATCACGGCGCGCGGCTGCCCCTATCACTGCCGCTGGTGCTCGCACGCCGTGTTCGGCTTCACCCACCGGCGGCGGAGCGTGGGCAACTGCGCGGACGAGCTGGAGCAGATCCGCGACACGTACCGGCCCGACCAGGTGTGGTACGCGGACGACGTCTTCACGATCAACCACCGCTGGCTCTTCGAGTACTCGGCCGAGCTGAAGCGACGCGGCCTGCGCCTGCCCTTCGAGACCATCTCCCGCGCCG
>DASUNJ010000839.1:0-4064 GCA_036277235.1 Thermoanaerobaculia bacterium
CCGAGGAACTGCACTGGCGGCCGGTGGTCCTGGTGGGCGCCTGCCACGCCGGAGCGATCGGGGACGCCGAAGCGATGCTCCGCCCCCTGCGCGCCTTCGGGAGGCCGCTCCTCGATCTGATCGCACGCACACCCTACGCGAACCACCAGAGCGCCCTCGACTCCACGGTGCTTCACGGTTGGAACTACTACTGGAAGTCGACGTACCTTCCCGAGCTTCGCGACGACTTGATCGACGTGATCGCCGAACACGCCTTCGCGTGCATGTCACCACGGTCGTATGCGGCCATGTTCCACCTGGGGGGCGCCGTCAGCCGGGTGCCCGAGCCGGCCACCGCGTTCGGGAACCGACAGGCGTCACACGCCATCACCCTCGACGGCGTGTGGCGGTCCGGCGAGGACTACGCCGACCGGGACATCGCCTGGACCAGGCGCTTCTTCGCCGCCCTCGACAGCTACCGCGAGGGCGTCTACGTCAACTTCCTCGGCGCCGACGAGGAGCCTGGCCGGGTCCGCGAGGCGTACGGAGACGCCGTCTACGACCGGCTGGCGGGCGTGAAAGCCAAGTACGACCCCGACAACGTCTTCCACCACAATCAGAACATTGGCCCGCGCGAGATGAAGGCAAGGACCGTGGCGACATAGTCGTCGGGGTGCGTCGTGTACGGGATGTGGCCCTTTTGATGCCAACCTGATGCCAACCGGCTAGACAATTGCCTCCTCTATTTTCTTAGCCACCTCTGCCCGCTTGTCTGGCAGGACGTGGGTGTAGGTGTTCAGCGTCACGGAGATGTCTACGTGGCCCAAGCGGTCCTGTGCGTATTTGGGCTCCACGCCTGTCGTGCCTATGATGCTCGCGCAGGTTGTGGTTAAGCTGGTGGAATCGGATAGTGTACGCATCGACCGTCGCCGGACTCATCTCATCTTACTTACCGCGATATGCGTTTCCAGCTCCTCGAGGAAGCGGTCGATATTCTCGATGTGGCTTGCGTGCCCGCCGGCTAGCTCGAGTAGCCTGCCTCGCGGCACCATCGCAGCTAGATCGCCCACCACGGCAGCGTCTTGTTCGGTGGTATCTGTTCCTTTTACGGCGAGCACCGGTATATCGAGCGCGCGCAGCCTATCGAGCGAGTCGGTGTAATCGTGGATCGTCCCGAAGATCGAGAGTACCTGGCGATTGCGGACCCACACCGGCCACTGCGGCAACGACTCGAAGTCGTCACCGGGCTCGCCCAAGCCGGCCCGAACGAGAAAGTCTTTGAGATCATCGACAGTAATCTCCCGTCTCGTGAACGAGCGGTCGTAGGCTTCGTTCCCGGCGAGAGTGCCCCCTGCGTGGCCGGTCTCGCGCAGGATCCAGGGCGCTTCAGGCTCGATGAGGGTGAGGGTCCGTACACGGTCCGGGTACTCAAGTGCGAACGCGAGCGAGACAAGCCCGCCATGGGACCAGCCGGCGAGGTCGAAGGTGTCGAGGCCAAGCTCGTTCACAGTGGCATGAAGAGCCTCACGCTCGGTCAGGACCCCATAGTCTTCCGGGAAGGGCTCACCGGCCTCGGCCAGCTCGATGCTGCGAAGCTGGACGCGAACTACCATACGCTCCTTCGAGAGTCGCTCGGCGTGCGGTTTCCACGAGAGCCAGCCGCTCAGGCCTCCCGGCACCAGCACGATCGGGTCTCCTTGTCCTTTTACCTCGTGGAGAAGGACTCTCTGGTTCATTTTTCCTCCTTACTGCTTGGTTTACGCAGTCGGACAAGTCAGATCACTTGCATGAGGAACGGTCTGATCTCCTTCACCGCGGCTTCTGGCTCGTCGACGTATGGTGCGCGTTCCCCGCAACGATGTTTCTGTCTGCGACGTGTCTTCCTCGGTGCCACCTCCCGACTCGCTCCACTCTGACGCTACGCCTGCTTCAGGAACCGCACAACCTCGCGCACATACAGTTCCGGCGCCGTTCTGTGGGCGAGATGCGCCTGATGAGGCATCACGACGATCTGGCCGTCGGGCAGCGCCGAGTCCAGGGACTCGGCGGCGGCTCTCTCAAGTGGCAGGCTATCGCCACCCAGCAGGAGCAGCGTCGGTGTCCTCAGGTTGCCCAGTCGCGCGGGGTCGAAGTTGGAAACGTAGCTCTCGAACGCGCGCATCTCGTGAGGGATGGTGGGTGCTAGGGCTACCCGGGCCGCCCAGATGGGAAGCGAGCGCAACATCTCTATCTCCTCGGGCGAGATCAGCGCGATGTCGTGGTAGAAGATCGTGAGCGCTCCTTCTCGGTCGCCCGCCTTCAGTGACGACCGGACGCTGTCGAGGGCCTCGGGAGGATACAACTCTGTCCCTTCGGGGACGGGGAAAGTCCCCTCGTAGAGCACGAGCCCGCCTACCCGCCTGCTGCGCAGAGCTCCCTCTAGCGCGCAGATAGCTCCGTACGAATGCCCGAGCAGACCCACCGTCCCACCTATCGAGTCGATGAGTGCAACCACGTCCTCGAACTCGCGCTCGATGTCGTAGGCGCTGCCGTCACCGCTGCCGCTCTCGCCGCGGCCTCGCCGGTCTATGGCGTAGACGGTGAAATGTTTCTGCAGTTCGGGTAGGACGAGCTCCCAGGTAAAGTGGTCCGATGTCGTGCCGTGAACCAGAATCAGCGGCGGACCCTCGCCGCTGCGCTCGTAGGCTATGGGAGTGCCATCTCTTGAGGTAACCGTTTCCATGTTGCCCATAATCCTGCCTCCTCACCCGTCCCATCCCAATCGGATGGTCTGGTAGGCGTGACTATGGCAGCTTGCCGCCGAGACGGCATCGGGCGTTCGCCCTATTTAGTTTCTGATCTACTCGCGGATGAGGTCGTGCTCCATGGCGAACATGGCGGCTGCCGCGCGGGTCGAGACGCCAATCTTGGCGTAGATGTGCTGGACGTGATGGCCTGCGGTCTTTGGTGAGATCCAGAGCAGACGCGCGATCTCCCTGTTCGAGTGCCCGCGTGCCACGAGGCGGAGCACTTGTATCTCGCGGTCGCTTAAGCCTGCCGGCCATGTGAGACGAGGCGGCGGGTGTCCGGCCGTCTCCAGGACCGCTCGCACCGCTTCGGCGTCGAGCCGGCCTTGCGCGGCTTCGAAACTCAGTTGTTCGGCGGCGGCCTCTGGTGTGAGGGCCGGCCGGTGCGCTCGTTCCTGGGTCATGGCCTGGTAAGCGTCGGCGGCAGCGAGCAGGCGGGCGCCGTTTGGGATCATCACCGCCGTCGCCTGGCGATGGTAGCCTGAGCCGTCCTGGCGCTCATGATGCATGCCGGCCAAGGGCGCCAGGGGCACGAGCGCCGATGAGCGCGACAGGATCCGCTCGGAATGGTAGGGGTGGAGCCGCACCTGTTCCCACTCAGCTTCGGTCAATGGGCCTGGCTTGTCCCAGATACCGTTCGGAACACCGGTTCGACCGAGGTCGTGCAAAAGGCCCGCCAGGCGCACGCTAACGACTTCGTTCTGTGCGAGGCCGAGATTGGCTGCGGCAGCCTCGGCGAGCTTCGCCACCCCGACCGAGTGACCGTGGGTAAAAGGCGATTTCAGATCTACCATGTCGGCGAACGCCCGCGCTACCTGATCGAGGTGGGGCTCCGAGACGCGGCGGCAAGGTTCCGGTTCGGCCTCGATGACGGCGACGGAGGCATCGGAGGAGGCAATCTCCGTAAGCAACTCGCGACCACAGCGCACGAATGCCTCGGCGATGAATGGATCCAGCGCGGTACCGCTCCGTCGACCTAGCACCTCGACCGCAAGCTCCGGTCCACCCAGCCGGCCGAAGAGCACCGCCTGACTTGCGACCTGGGCGAAGCGCGCTGGCAAGGCTATGTCGTCACCGGACAGTTTTCGCGGGTAGCCCTTGCCGTCCCAGCGCTCGTAGATCTCATTCAGGCCTCCCTGGACGCCGGTCCCCAGGCCCAGCCGTCGAGCCATATGCGCGGCGACCTCGCAGTTGGAGCGGGTCAGTTCCTCGTCAATTTTCTGTCCCTTACTGATGGCCACGATCACGGCTCGCACTCGACCGAGGGGCGTTGCGCCCTTACCAAGTTCGAACAGTAAG
>DASUNJ010000840.1:0-15050 GCA_036277235.1 Thermoanaerobaculia bacterium
GATGAGGAGGTCGATGATGGGGATGAACCCGATGACCGAGAGCCACCAGACCTTCTCAGGCCAGCGTACCTGCCGAAACGGCAGACGAAGAGCCTCGCGATAGGTGGACATCCACTTCGGCATCGAAGAGGCATTTCCAAGGGATTCCCTGGTTGGCACAAGCTCTTGATCCAGCATGACGCTATCCTCCGGCATGTCACAGCCTCATGGCAGCCATTCTGAGGAGACACGATCTTCAGAGAGCTGTTTAGATTAGGAGCAAACTTTCCTCTGGCTCCCGGGCTGGGGCGTTCATGTAGGATGAGACCCGATCCATAGAGGAATCTTGATGAACGATCTCTCCCAGCCTCCGATGCGGGTCGCCGCCGTGACCGGGACATCCCGCGGGTTGGGCGCGGTGTTCGCCCGGGTGGAGGAGATCGTCCTCCGCAGCGCCTCCCAGATCCCCGAGTACTGACCCATGCGCCGCGCGATTCTCCTGCTCCTGCTGCTCTGGACGGCTCCGGCAAGGTCGGAGGAAGAGAAGACGATCGTCCTCTGGCACTCCTACCAGGGCGCGGCCAAGCAGGTGTTCGAGAAGCTGGTCGACGGCTTCCGCAACAAGGACGGCTGGAAGGCCACGGCCGTGGCCATTTCGCCCGACCTGCTGCCCTCCCGGATCGCCACGCTGATCCCGCGCGGGGAGGGTCCCGACGTCTTCCTCTACACGCAGGACCGGCTGGGCGCCTGGGTCGAAGCGGGCGGCATCGTCGAGAGGGTCGCCCCCGACGATCGCATCCGGGCGCGGTTCCTGCCGGGGACGCTCGACGCGCTGACGATCCGGGGCAAGCATTACGGCGTGCCCCTGGAAGTCCGGACGGTCGCGCTGATCCACAACCGCAACCTGCTGCCGGAGCCGCCGCTGACGTCGCGGGAGATGGTGGCGCAGGCCCAGCGCCTGACCAGCCCCGAGCTGGGCAAGTTCGGGCTCGCCACCTGGTACACCGACTTTTATTACCACGCGCCGCTGATGCACGCCTTCGGCGGCCGGCTCTTCGGGAGCTCGGGCGAGCTGACGGTCAATACGGTGCCGAACGTGAAATCCGTGGCGCTCCTCGAGAGCTGGCTGCGCGAGGGCTTCCTCCCGGCCGGCCCCTCCACGACGCTGATCACCTCCCTCTTCAACGAGGGCAAGCTCGCCATGGTCATCGGCGGGCCGTCCTTCGTGGAGCGGATCGATCCCGCCGTGCCCTTCGGGGTCGTCCCGCTCCCGGTGCTGGACGAGGCAGGCGGCAAGCCGATGCGGCCCTGGATCACGGTCCAGGGCCTCCACATCGCCGCCACCTCCCGCAACAAGACGGTCGCCGCGCAGCTCGCCCGCTACCTGACCGACCTGCCCGCCGCCCGGACTCTGGCTCTGGAGGCGAAGATGATCCCCGCCCATCACGCCGTCTACCGGGACCCCGAGCTCTCGAGCAACTGGGTGATCCAAGGCTTCCGCCGGCAGCTCGACACGGCCATCCCGATGCCGAACCACCCGGCCGTAAGCCGCATCTGGGGTCCCCTCGCCCGGGCGCTGGAGGCCGTGGTGGAAAGGCGGGAATCGCCGCAGGCGGCTCTGGATGCGGCGCAGCGGGCCCTCGTGCCCTGACCGCGGCAGCGCCTTCAGTTGTACCGGTTTCTGGTACACTCCCTCTCATGAGAGAGATGTCTGTCCACGATTTCCGAAGCCACCTTCGAGATGCGGTGGAGAAGGTGGTGGAGGACCATGTTCCTCTTCGCGTCAAGCGGCGTGGAGGCCAGGATTTCGTTGTCGTCAGCGCCCAGGACTGGGAGCGGGAGCAGGAAACGCTGTACGTGCTTCAGAACAAATCGCTCATGGAGCAGATCGAGCGCTCGCTGAAGACCCATCGGGAAGGAACGGGCTATCGTCCCTCCCCGGAGGAGCTGGATGCGCTCGATCGTCTTTGAAGGCGGCACCTGGGAGCGCTATGAGGATCTGCGGCGCCGCGATGCCGCGATGCACCGGGTCCTCTGCCGCCAGCTTCGAGAGATGCAGCGGGGAGACCCTGCGACCGGAACCGGCAAGCCCGAGCCTCTGAGATATGGCCTCACAGGTCTCTGGTCCCGCCGGCTCTCCCACGCCGACCGGCTCATCTACCGTTTCGATGACGGCAACCTCTATGTGATCGCGATCGGCGGGCACTACGAAGGCTAAGGGCTCGTCACGGAATAACCGTGCCACAGTCGGACCCTCACCCTCCGGCCCCATACGCGCTAACTTAAAGCCCTGTATGGGCTGAACCCGTCTAGATGCCTGGGGTTTCAACCCCCAGGCGGACCGGCACCGCGCGGAGGTCGGGCACCTTCGCTGGAGGTCGAGCGGCAGCGGCTGGAGTCTGAGCGAGAGGTGCTCGGGGTCGAGCGACAGCCGCTCAGGGTCGAGCGACAGCCGCTCAGGGCCGAGCGGCAACGGCTCAGGGCCGAGCGGCAACGGCTCAGGGTCGAGCGGCAATGGCTCAGGGTCGAGCGGCAATGGCTCAAGGCCAAGCAGCAACGGCTCAAGGCCAAGCAGCAACGGCTCAAAGTCGAGCGACGGCGGCTCAGAGCTTAGCGATGGCGGCTCAGAGCTTAGCGGCAACGGCTCTGGGGGATTAGGGAGAGCTCAGCTCCAACTGTCCACCAAGCCGGGCCAGAGGGAGCTCATGAGCGTGACCAGAAGGTAGTAGGTCAGAGTCCACGCGCAGACCAAGACGAACAGAAACCCACCGGCGGGTCGGGTCTCTCGGAAGAAAAGAAGGATCACGGCGATCGCGGCTTTAATGCAGATGAGGATCTGAACAGCCGCCACGGAATATGGTATGGCCGTGTGGTACCGACTGAGACAGGGGATTTGCCGGAGAGCCAGTAAAACCCCGAGGCCAGCGCCGACCAGCAGCGCGATGAGCAGCAGAGGCGGCTCATAGGGCTCGGTCCCTTGTTCGTCTCCGGAGTCAAGCCTCCCGATTGACGGGTCTGCCATGATCTTGCCTTCGATGCTGCCGATCAGGTAATTCTACTCCGCGATTCTCGTTGCCTGTAGCTACTTCTCGGAAAACCAGTTTTCCACGGCGAGACCGGGGACGTTCTGGAAGTGGCGGACGTTCCGGGTCACGAGCACGAGGTCGTGCACCGATGCGGTTGCGGCGAGAATGGTGTCGGGCATCTCGATCGGCTTACCGCTCTTGCGCAGCAAGGCTTGAAGGTCGGCAGCAGCGAGGGACACCTGTTCATCGATCGGAAGCCAGATTGGAAGGGGCAGTATCTCGCGTTCCACCTTGCTCCAGACTTCGCCCGGTCTGGGATGGATCGCGGCGCCGAAGCGCAGCTCATAGCGTGTGATTTCAGAGGCGAAGAGAACCGCCGGGTCGGTCGAGAGCAGACGCCGGACCAGCGGCAAGAACGGTCGTGGGCGGATGAGCTCGGAAACGACGTTGGTGTCGACGAGAAACATTCAGGAGTCAGTGCCGAAGGGATCGCGGGACGCCCACGGCTCTCGCCGAATCTCGTCCAGGGCGCGGAAGAACGACTCGTCTTCGATGCCGTCAGGATTGAACCAGCTCCCGTCCGGGAGCTGCTTGAGCCGGGACCTCCAATGTTCCCAGGCTTGTCGTCGTCCTTCACTGGCCTTCGCGGCCGTATGCTCCAGCTTCTCGCCAAGCGCCTCGGCAACCAGGTCGCGGAGTGGGCGCCCTTGTTGAGCAGCCAGTGCCTTGGCTTTTCGCAGTAGCGGATCAGGCAGATCGAAGGTCGTCTTCACACCCAGCAGTATTTACAGCTCTGCGGTTCATGTCAAGCTCGGAGTCCCGCTCCCCTCTCCCTGTGCTAGCATCCCCGCCTCTGTCCGCCCACCGGCGGAAACTACATCTCCATCTCGCTGTTCAAGCAGGACGCTGTAGGAGATACCCATGGACGACGTCGTCATTCTCAGCGCGGCCCGCACGCCTATTGGAGCTTTCCAGGGCGCTCTGGCCGGCTTTCCCGCGCATGCGCTCGGCGCTCGCGCGCTTTCCGCCGCCATCGAGCGGGCGGACCTGAAGCCCGAGGACATCGAGCAGGTGAACCTGGGCTGCGTGCTCACCGCCGGCCAGGGCCAGGCTCCGGCCCGCCAGGCCACTCTCGGCGCCGGATGCCTTCCCTCGACCGGCGCGCTCACCTTGAACAAGGTCTGCGGCTCCGCGATGCGGGCCGTGATGATCGCCGCCAACGACTTGCGCTGCGGCGATTTCCAGGTCGTCGCGGCGGGTGGCATGGAGAGCATGAGCCAGGCGCCGTACCTCGCCATGGGCGTGCGCGACGGCCTCCGGCTCGGACACGGCAAGCTCGTCGACTCCACAATCCATGACGGACTCTGGGACCCGTACAACGACATCCATATGGGGAACTGCGCCGAGCTCTGCGCTTCCGAGTACAAGATCGGGCGCGAGGCGCAGGACGCCTACTCGCTGGAGAGCTACCGCCGGGCCCGCGAAGCCTCCGAGTCCGGTGCCACACGGGATGAGATCGTGGCCGTGCCGGTCCCCCAGAGGAAGGGCGATCCGGTGATGGTGGACAAGGACGAGGAGCCGTTCAAGGTCGACCTCGCCAAGATCGGCACTCTCAAACCGGCTTTCCAGAAGGAGGGAGGCACGGTTACCGCGGGCAACGCCAGCAAGATCAACGACGGTGCCGCCGCCCTGGTGCTGACCACGGCTTCCCACGCTCAGAAGCTCGGGAAGAAGCCGATTGCCCGCATCGTGGCCCACTCGTCCCTGGCCCAGCGGCCGGAGTGGTTCACCACGGCGCCGGTCGGGGCCGCGAAGAACGTGCTCGAGCGCGCTGGGCTCAAGGCGGCCGACATCGATCTCTGGGAGGTCAACGAGGCTTTCGCGGTCGTGGCCCTGGCCTTCATCCATGACCTCGGCCTGTCGCCCGACCGGGTCAACGTCCGCGGCGGAGCGGTGGCGCTGGGCCACCCGATCGGCTGTTCCGGCGCGCGGATCCTGGTCACCCTGCTGTCCGCCATGAAGGAACGGAATGCCCGCCTGGGTTGCGCCGCGATCTGCATCGGCGGCGGGGAGGCTACCGCGATGGTGGTGGAGCGCATAGACTAACGCCCATCTCATGCGCGCACGAATTCTGACCCCCTCGTTGCTAGCCCTCTGTCTGGCCCTTCCCCTTCCGGCGCAAGAACCGGCTCAAGAGCCGGCTCCGGCTCCGCCGGCGGCGGAGGGGGAGAGCCCCGCCATCCCGGAGCCCCAGGACCTGCCGCCGGCAACGCCGGACCGGCCGGCCACGACCTCCGGGGAGCCCCTGGTTCCTCCTCCGGTCCCGACTCCGGCTCCCGCTCCGGACCAGATCGAGTTCAACCTGAAGTTCCCCGAGGATGAGGGCGGCGGCAGCGCCTCCGG
Source organism: Thermoanaerobaculia bacterium (assembly GCA_036277235.1). Taxonomy (GTDB): domain Bacteria; phylum Acidobacteriota; class Thermoanaerobaculia; order Multivoradales; family UBA5704; genus DATMER01. Next base: position 5,409 of record DASUNJ010000840.1, read on the forward strand.
CAGTGCCGGGGACCTGGAGTACGTGCGGGACAACTACGCCGTGCTCATCGGCAGCGTGAAGATCAAGTACCAGGACGTGGACCTCCAGGCGGACCGCGCCGAGATCGACCTCCTGACCAAGATCGTCACGGCCAAGGGCAACGTGGTCGTGGACCAGGGGCCGCGGCGCATGGCCGGCGAGACCCTGGAGTACGACCTCGACACCAAGACCGGCACCCTGACCAATGCCACGGCCCATGTGGCCCAGGACTATTTCTTCACCGGCAAGGAGCTGGCGAAGATCTCGGAGACCGAGTACACGGTCAAGGACGGGATGTTCACCTCCTGCAGCCAGGAGACGCCGGACTGGAGCTTCCGGCTGAAAGACGCGGTGGTGGAGGTCGACGGCTATGCCCGCGTACACAACGCCTCGATGCGGGCCAAGAAGCTGCCGATCTTCTACACGCCGTACATTCTCTGGCCGGTCAAGAGCGACCGCACCTCGGGCCTCCTGATCCCGAACATCGGCTACTCGGACCGCCGCGGCGCCTCGGTCGGCCTGGCCTACTTCCAGACGATCGGCCGCAGCTACGACACCACGCTTCACCTGGACCTCTACAGCGAGGAGTTCCTCGGCATCGGCAACGACTTCCGCTACCGGCCGACCGAGGGGACCAAGGGCGAGCTGATCGCCTTCGCGGTGCGCGATCCCGAGGACCTGGTGGACGAGGAGTGGCGCTGGAAGACGGAGTGGAACCACGAGACCACCGACCTGCCTGCCGGAATGCGCGGCGTGGTCAACTTCCTGGACTTCTCGGACTTCAACTTCTTCCGCGACTTCGAGCGCGACTTCGACCGCAATACGCTGCGGTTCATCGACAGCCGCGCCTTTGCGACCGGCAACTGGGGCTCGCACCTGCTCAACATCCTGGTCAACAGCCGGGAGACCTTCGTCGGCGCCGCCGATACCGACATCCGGGTGGAGCAGCGCAAGCTCCCCGAGGTGGAGTACCGGCTGCGCTCGACCCGGCTCGGCAAGGTCCCGCTCTACGCGCAGTTCCAGGGCTCGGCGTCCTTCCTGGACCTCGTCCGCCCCAACTCCTACGGGGGGCAGTACGGCCGCGTCGACGCCTTCCCCCAGCTCACGCTGCCGATCCGGTCGGTGCCCTGGCTCAACCTGTCGCTGACCGCCGGCGAGCGGATCACCTGGTACAGCGACAGCCTGAACAGCACGAGCACCAGCTTCGACGGCGAGGCCCTGACCCGGATGATCCCGTTCGGCAGCTCGGAGATCGTGGGGCCGTCGTTCTCGCGGATCTTCAACGGCGGCTTCGGTTTCGACAAGCTCAAGCACGTGGTCGAGCCGCGCTGGACCTACACCTACCTGGGCGAGATCGACGATCGCAGCGAGGTGCCGCTGTTCGACGAGGTCGACGACCTGAGGTCCACGAACCAGGGGCGGCTCGCGCTGGTCAACCGCGTGCTGGCCAAGCCCGAGGGAGAGGGGAGCGCCCGCGAGGTGTTCCTGTTCGAGCTCGCCCGGCGCATCAGCTTCGACGACACGCAGCCGCTCCAGCGATCGAACGACGGCCTGGTGCAGTCCACCGACGGTCCGCTCGAGGCGCTGGTGCGCGTCAACCCGACCGAGCGCACCAGCGTCAAGTTCGAGGCGAATTACAGCACGCTGTTCAGCAGCCTGGCTTCGACCGAGCTCTCCGGCGAGCTCGGCCTGAAGGGAACCGGCAACTCGATCGGCGTGACCTGGTTCACCCGCTACCAGCCCGAGACCAACACGACGCAGAGCAACCAGCTTCGCGTCGGCGGCTCGATCGGCCTGTTCAAGAACATCCGGGTAGAGAGCCAGGTCAACTACGATTTCGAGCAGCAGCTCCTGCAGCAGCAGCGCTGGATCATCAATTTCACCCAGCAGTGCTACGGCTTGCGGGTGGAGATGCGGGACTTCCGCGCCGGCGTCGGCCCGCGGACCCGTGACAAGGATTTCCGCTTCTCGCTGTCGCTGAAGAACGTCGGCACGTTCCTGGACCTGACGAGCCGGAGCTCCGCGGCCGAGCCGTAGACCATTCCGCATGGAGACCACGGATGGAGGTTAGATGAAGGGGTTGATCCTTTCGGGCGGCAAGGGCACTCGCCTCCGCCCGCTGACCTACACCTCGGCCAAGCAGCTCGTTCCGGTGGCGAACAAGCCGGTCCTCTTCTACGCGATCGAAGCGATCGTGGAGGCCGGCATCACCGAGATCGGCATCGTCGTGGGCGACACCCGCGACGAGATCCGGTCCGCAGCCGGCGACGGCTCCCGCTTCGGCGCCGAGATCACCTACATCGAGCAGGACGCGCCCCGCGGCCTCGCCCATGCGGTGCTGATCGCCGAGAAGTTCCTCGGCGATTCGCCGTTCGTCATGTACCTCGGGGACAATCTGATCGCCGGCGGCATCACCGGCCTGGTCGAGGAGTTCCGCCAGCTTCAGACCCAGGGCTGCAGCTCCGAGATCCTGCTCGCCGAGGTGCCTCATCCGGAGCAGTTCGGCGTCGCCGAGCTCACCCCCGAAGGCAAGGTGCACCGGCTGGTCGAGAAGCCCAAGGAGCCGAAGAGCAACCTGGCGCTCGTGGGCGTCTACATGTTCGATCCGACGATCTACGAGTCGGTCCATCGCATCAAGCCGTCCGGCCGCGGCGAGCTGGAGATCACCGATGCGATCCAGGATCTGATCGACCGCGGGCTGGACGTCCACCCCCACATCGTCCGCGGCTGGTGGAAGGACACCGGCAAGCTGGAAGACATGCTGGAGGCGAACCGCATCGTCCTGGAGAACCTGGACGCGAAACGGGGAGCGATGCTCGGAGCGATCGGCGACAACAGTCGGATCGAGGGCCGGGTCGAGATCGGCGAGGGAGTCGTGCTGGTGGATTCGCTGGTGCGCGGGCCGGTCGTGATCGGCGACGGCACCCGGTTGGAGCACGCGTTCGTCGGTCCGTACACTTCGATCGGCAACCGCTGCACCCTGGTGCGTTGCGAGATCGAGAACTCGATCATCCTGTCGGACTCGGAGATCCGCGACACGCCGCTGCGCATCGACGGCTCGCTGGTCGGCCGCAACGTGAAGATCACCAAGACCGACTTCAAGCCGAAAGCCTACCGCTTCATGCTCGGCGACAACTCGGAAGTGGGGATCACATGAGGACGCTGGTTCTCGGCGGAACCGGCATGCTGGGCCGGGCCGTGGTGGCCGAGGCGCGCTCCCGCTCCCTGCCCGTGCTCGGACTTTCCCATGAGCAGGCGGACATCCGCGACCGCGAGCGCCTGCTCTACTGGGTCGACGCCTTCCGCCCCGAGCTGGTCGTCAACTGCGCGGCCTACACCAAGGTGGACGCCTGCGAGGGAGAGGGACGGGTGGATGCGTTCGCGATCAACGCCGAGGCCATGGACAACGTGACGGCCGCGGCGCGCGAGGTCAACGCCTGGCTCGTCCACGTCTCCACCGATTACGTTTTCGACGGCAGGGGCTCGGAGCCCTATCCCGAGGACGGGCCGGTCGGGCCGCTCTCCGTCTACGGCCAGACCAAGCTGGACGGCGAGCGCCGGGTGTTGGCCTATGACCGCTCGACCGTGGTGCGGACGAGTTGGCTCTTCGGCCCCGGCGGCCCCAACTTCGTGGCCACCATCGTCCGCTTGATCGAAGAGGGGAAGCACCTCCGGGTCGTGCGCGACCAGGAGGGGGCGCCCACCTACACGCTGTTCCTGGCCAGGGCGATCCTCGACCTCGCGCTGCTCCAGGCGCAGGGGGTCGTGCACTACCGCAACCGGGAGCCCGTCTCCTGGTACGCTTTCGCGTCCGAGATCGCCGGCCTGTGGTCCGGTACCCACCGGGTTCCCGAAGTGGTGCCGATCATGACGACGGAATTTCCCCGGCCGGCTCCGCGCCCGGCGTATTCGGTCCTGGACGTATCACGTTTCGAAGAGATCACCGGCCGCCGCGTCGAACCGTGGGGCTGGGGGCTGGCAGAGTACTTGACAGCCCTGCGCAAGGATAGAAAGGAAGTCAGATGAGGGCTTTGATCACAGGAATGACGGGTTTCGCCGGGTCGCACCTGGCCGAGTACCTCTTGGCCGAGCATCCCGACGTGGAGGTCTACGGCACCCATCGCTGGCGCAGCCGGATGGAAAACGTGGAGCACCTGCGCTCCAAGGTGAAGCTCCTGGAGGCCGACCTCCGCGACTACACCTCGATGCACGCGGCCCTGGAGCGCTCGCGGCCGGACGTCATCTTCCACTTGGCGGCGCAGAGCTTCGTGCCGTCGAGCTGGACCGCGCCCAACGACACGCTCACCACGAACGTTTCGGGTCAGACGAACCTGTTCGAAGCGGTGCGCGCCCTGCGCCTCGATCCCGTGATCCAGATCGCCTGCTCCAGCGAGCAGTACGGCCTGGTGCTGCCGGGCGAGACGCCGATCAAGGAGACGAACCCGCTGCGGCCCCTCTCTCCCTACGCCGTTTCCAAGGTCGCGCAGGATTATCTCGGCTATCAATATTTCCAGAGCTACGGCCTCAAGGTCGTGCGCACCCGCGGCTTCAATCACACGGGTCCGCGGCGCGGGCACGTGTTCGTGACCTCGAACTTCTGCAGCCAGGTGGCGGCGATCGAGATGGGCCTGCAGGAGCCGGTCATCCGGGTGGGCAACATCGACGCGATCCGCGACTTCACCGACGTGCGCGACATGGTGCGCGCCTATTGGCTGGCGGTGACCAAGGCCAAGCCGGGCGAGGTCTACAACATCGCCACGGGCAACGGCATCGTCATCCGGGAGATGCTCGAGCGGCTGATCGCGCTCGCCAATGTGGAAGTCAAGGTAGAGACCGATCCCGAGCGGCTCCGCCCGTCGGACGTCGAAGTCCTGATCGGCGACGCCTCCAAGTTCAAGGCCGACACCGGCTGGGAGCCGCGCATCCCGTTCGACCAGACGCTGCGCGACCTGCTCGACTACTGGCGTCATACCCTGCGCCGCCGCCACGCAGCCTGAGCGGATGCACGTCCTCATCACCGGGATCGGCGGCTTCATCGGCCCGCGGCTCGCCCGCAATCTGCTCGAGCACGGGCATCGGGTCAGCGGCACCTGGCTGGAGAACACGCCTCCGCCAAACGTGGAAGGTGCCGACCTCCACCACGCCGATCTCATGGACCGGAGCTCCCTGGGCCGGGTGTTCGAGGCTTCGAATCCGGATGCGGTCGTCCACCTCGCCGGGCTCTCCAGCGTGGGAGAGTCCTGGAAGCGGCCCGGGGAGTACTTCCAGGTCAACGTGCTGGGGACCGAGAACCTGCTCGCCGCCGCGGGGGACAGGGCCTTCGTGCTGGCCTCCAGCGCGGAGGTCTACGGCCAGGTGCCGGAGGACGAGCAGCCGATCCACGAGGAGCGCATGCCGGACCCGCGCAACCCGTATGCCCTCACCAAGGCCGCGGCCGAGCGGATTGCTCTCGCGCGCGGGGCGGTGGTGGCGCGGGCGTTCAACCTGGTCGGGCCGGGGCAGGCGCCCGGCTTCGTCCTCCCTTCCTTCGCCGGCCAGCTCTCCGCCATCGCCCGCGGGGAGCAGCCGGTGCTGAAGGTGGGCAACCTCACGGCGCGGCGCGACTTCGTCCATGTCGACGACGGGGCCGATGCCTTCCGCGCCCTGATCGAGAGCGGCCAGCCCGGCCGCATCTACAACATCGCCAGCGGGCAGGCCCTGTCGATCGCCGAGGTCCTCGACCGCCTGTGCGCCGTCGCCGGGCTCAAGCCCCCGGTGGAGGAGGACCCGGAGCGGATGCGGCCGGTGGACGTCCCTCTCCTGCGCGGGGACAACGGCGGGCTGCGCAAGCTCGGCTGGGAGCCGTGCCGCACCCTCGACGACGCGCTCTCGGATTTGTGGGCTTCCCGATGAAGATCCTCGTCACCGGCGGAACCGGCTTCCTGGGCCGGCGCATCGTCTCCGAGCTGGCGCCCCGGCACGAGCTGCGCCTTCTCGTCCGGCCCAAGGCCTCGCGGGAGCGCTTCCCCGCCGCGGTGGAGTTCGCTCCGGGAGACGTCACCGACCGGGCCAGCCTCGATGAAGCCATGACCGGATGCGACGCCGTGATCCATGGCGCGGCTCTGGTAAAAATCCTGGCCCCGCCGAGCGAGTTCGACCGCATCAACCTCGGCGGGATCGAGAACGTCCTGCGCGCGGCCGAGGAGGCCGGCACGGTGGGCAAGGTCGTCTATGTGTCGAGCTTCATCGCCCTGGGTCCCACCGAGAACGGGCCCGAAAGGACGCTCGACGAGTCCGCCGAGATCCAGGACCGCGAGTGGATCAACGACTACGAGCGCACCAAGGCGCTGGCCGACCGCCGCGCCCGGCGGGCAATCGCGGAGGGCGCCCCCCTGAACGTCGTCTACCCCGGCGTGATCTACGGTCCGGGCGAGATGACCGAGGGCAACATCGTGGTCCGTCACGTGCTCGACCTGATCCGGCGCAAGCTGCCGGCGCTGATCGGTTCGCCCGACCGGCGCTGGAACTACGTGTTCGTGGACGACGTGGCCCGCGGCGTGGGCCTCGTCCTGGAGAAGGGCGGGCCCGGCGGAAGGTATGTCCTGGGCGGGGAGAACGTGACGCTCGGCCATTTCTACGGCCTGGTCGAGCGCCTGACCGGAGTGCCTGTGCCCAAGCGGCGGATGCCCGACGGCCTGGCCAAGGCGGCGGGCGCGCTCCAGAAGGGATTCGCGAGCCTGACCGGAGGCACTCCCCAGCTCACGCCGGACCTGGTGGAAATCTACCGGCACGACTGGTCCTACCGATCGGACCGCGCCGAGCGCGAGCTGGGCTACACCTGGCGGACTCTGGAGCAGGGGCTCGGCCAGACGCTCGCCTGGCTCAAGGAGAGCGGAACATGGCGCTGAGCCGGAGCGAGCTGCTGCGCAAGGTCACCCACATGAGCATGGGCCTGTTCGCCTTCGCGGTGGGCTGGCTCGGTCCGCTCTGGTCCGCGCTGCTGGCGCTCACGGCCCTGATCTTCAACCTGTTCCTGTTCCCCCGCATCGGAGGGCGCAAGCTCTACCGGGAGCACGAGCACGCCGCGGGATCGTCGCTCGGCATCGTCCTCTATCCCCTGGCCGTGCTGATCCTGATCCTGGTCTTCTGGAAGAAGCTGGAGGTCGCCGCCGCCACCTGGGGCATCCTGGCGTTCGGCGACGGCATGGCCTCGGTCGTCGGCATGACCCTCGGCCGTACCAAGCTGCCATGGAACCCGCGGAAGAGCTGGGCCGGCACGATCGCCTACGCCTTCTTCGGCACGATCGCCGCCGCAACGCTCCTGATCTGGACCGCTCCCGGTCAGTACGGCTGGCCGTTCGCCTTCGCGGTCTGCGCCGCCGCCGCTATCATCGCCGCCCTGCTGGAATCGCTCCCCCAGGGGCTCGACGACAACATCGGCGTGCCGCTGGTCTCCGGCCTCTTCCTGCTCGGCCTGGTGCTGACCCGGGGGCATTGGGAAGGTTTTCTCGCGCAGGACGGTCTGCTGCTGCGGCTCGGCATGGCGGTCCTGGTCAACGCGCTCCTGGCCGGAGCGGCCTACGCGGCGAAGACGGTCAATCCTTCTGGAGTCGCTGCGGGCTTCCTGGTGGGCTTCCTGATCTATTTCTTTCTGGACTGGGAGGGCTACATGCTACTCCTGGCCTTTTTCGTGATCGGCAGCGGGTGTACCAAGTTCGGCTACAAGACCAAGGCCGCGCACAAGATCGCGCAGGAGGGGGGCGGCCGGCGCGGCGCCCGCCACGCCCTGGCCAATGCCGGAGTGGCGACAGCCTGCGCGCTGTTCGCCGCCGTGACCGATCATCCCGTGCTCTTCGGGCTCGCCTTTGCCGGCGCGTTCGCCACGGCCGCAGCCGACACCGCGTCGAGCGAGATCGGCCAGGTGATCGGCCGCCGGACCTTCCTGCTCACCACCTTTCGTCCGGTTCCGAGAGGAACGGAGGGGGCGGTGTCGCTCGAAGGCACCCTGGCGGGCGTGATCGCTTCGCTGGTGATCGCGGCGCTCGGCGCGGCGGTCGGTCTCTATCCCTGGATCGGCGTGCTGCCGATCGTGCTGGCCGCATTCATCGGCACCACGTTCGAAAGCCTGGTGGGCGCGGCCCTGGAAAAGCGGCAGCTCCTCGACAACGAGGCGCTGAACTTCCTCAACACCCTGGTCGGCGCGCTGGTTGCGGCGGCCTTCATCGGAATCGTCGCATGACCCGGAGCAAGCTCAGCCTCTACATGCAGCTCGCGCGGCCGTTCACGCTGCTGCCCCCGCTGCTCGGAATCATTTCGGGCGCCATCTGCGCGTTCGGCTCGGTCCACAACCCGGACCCGTCGCGCCAGATCACCGCGTCGGTGATCCTGACGGTCGTGCTGGGCTCGCTCTGCGCGAGCTTCATGAACGCGGCGTCGAACGCGATCAACCAGATCTATGACCTGGAGATCGACCGGGTGAACAAGCCGGGCCGGCCGCTCGTCACGGGCGAGCTGTCGGTCCGCGAGGCCTGGGGCTTCACCTGGCTCTTCTACGCCCTGGCCCTGATCCCGACCTGGCTGGTGGTGCCGCACCCCTACGACACGTTCCAGCAGAAGCTCACCGCGCCGCTCGCCGAGCACGCCTGCTTCTTCATCTACCTGCTCGGGCTGATCGCGACCTTCATCTACTCGGCGCCCGAGCTGGGGCGGACGAAGGTGCGGGGCATGCTGGCGAACTTCACGATCGCGATCCCGCGCGGCATCCTGCTCAAGGTGGCGGGCTGGGCGATGGTCGCGCGCGTCTGGCACGTCGAGCCCTGGTTCATCGGCTCGATCTTCGGCCTCTATTTGCTGGGCGCCGCGACGACCAAGGACTTCGCCGACATGGAGGGAGACCGGGCGGGCGGGTGCAGGACGCTGCCGATTCTCTACGGCGTGGAGAAGGCGGCCTGGATCATCGCGCCGTTCTTCATCTTCCCCTGGCTGCTCATGCCCCTGGGTGCCTTTCTGGCAGACCCGCAGAATCCCAGCCATCCGATCCTGACGGGCAATCCCTGGTTCCTCACCGCCCTGGGCGTCCTCTTCACGCTCTGGGGCTGCTACACGGTCTGGCTGCTCCTGCGCGACCCCAAGTCGCTGACGGAGACGGAGAATCATCCCTCCTGGAAGCACATGTACCTGATCATGATGGCCGGCCAGGTCGGCTTCGCGTTGGCGTATATTTTGTAAGGGAGAGGAGAGGAGGAAACCCATGCCCAAGCGTACGACCGTAGACAATGACGAACCTTTGACCCGCCCGATCGCGGACGAGCTTTCCGCGGCGGTGGCCGAGGATCTGGAGAGCTTCGACTCCGTCCAGGCCGAGCGCGACTCCGAGCGGGCTTTCGAGAGCGACGGCAAGCTGCCGAGCAAGAAGCTGCTCTCGTTTTATGACCGCCTCCGGGAGAAGATCCTCCACTCCGTGGAGAAGCGCGGCGGCAAGATGAGCGAGAACGCGATCAAGGCGCTGCTGCTGGTGCCGGACGTCTTCATCCTGCTCGTCCGCCTGATGCTGGACAAGAGCGTTCCGGGCTCGACGAGGGCCATGGTCGGCGGCGCCCTGGCCTACTTCATTCTGCCGGCCGACCTGCTGCCCGAGATGATCC
>DASUNJ010000841.1:0-3110 GCA_036277235.1 Thermoanaerobaculia bacterium
TGGGGAACGGCGACCAGCGTCGAGTCGGCCAGCGGCACCCGGACGTACTCGGCCTGCACGCCGTGCAGCCCTCTCCCCTCCTCCACCCAGCCCAGGAGCTGACCCCGGACACAGCGGGCGGTCAGGCCCAGCCGGCAATAGAAGCAGTCGCCGCAGCTCGTGGTGAACGGGCTCACCACGAGGTCGCCCGGCCGGAACCGGGTCACGCCCCGGCCGGCCTCCACCACCTCCCCCGCCACCTCGTGCCCCATGACCGTGCCGGCGTCGAGCCCGGTCTCCAGCCCGCGGTAGACGTGGAGGTCCGAGCCGCAGATCGCGGCGGCCCGCACCCGCACGATCGCATCCCCGGGGTCCACGAGGGACGGATCGGGCACGGTCGAGCAGGCGATCCTGCGGATGCCTTCGAAGATCAGGGCTTTCATGGGAGAGCAGGATACGTGTTTTCCGCTAGAGTTTGCCCTCGAAAGGGGGGCTGCATGAGGAAGCTGGTACTTCTCCGGCACGGGGAGAGCACCTGGAACCTGGAAAACCGGTTCACGGGCTGGACCGACGTGGACCTCACGCCCAAGGGGATCGAGGAGGCCAAGGAGGCCGGGCGGCTGCTGAACGAGGGCGGGTACACGTTCGACGTGGCTTACACGTCTCTGCTCAAGCGCGCCATCCGCACGCTCTGGATCACGATGGACGGCATGGACCTGATGTGGATCCCCGTCCATCGGAGCTGGCGGCTGAACGAGCGCCACTATGGAGCGCTGCAAGGTCTGAACAAGGGCGAGACGGCGGCGAAGTACGGCGACGAGCAGGTGCTCGTCTGGCGCCGCAGCTTCGCCACGCCCCCTCCGCCGCTCACCCCGGACGACCCGCGCCATCCTGCCAAGGACCGGCGCTACGCCGGCCTTTCGCCCGAGGAGCTGCCGGTCGCGGAGTCGCTCAACGACACCATCGACCGCTTCCTCCCCTACTGGCACGGCACGATCGTCCCCGAGATCCTGGCTGACAGGAGGGTCCTGATCGCGGCCCACGGCAACAGCCTGCGGGCCCTGGTCAAGCACCTGGACGGCATTTCGGAAGAGAAGATCGTGGGATTGAACATCCCCACGGGGATTCCGCTGGTCTACGAGTTGGACGACGACCTGAAGCCGATCCGGAGCTACTACCTGGGCGATCCGGAAGCGGCGCAGAAGGCGGCGGAAGCGGTGGCGAAGCAGGGGAAGGCGTGACGGTTGGGGAGACGGAATGTAGGGGCGCCCCTTGTGGGTGCCCTCCGGAGGGCGGCCCCAAGGGCCGCCCCTACATGAAGGCTGTGACGAGGTATTACCCTGCAAGCTCCGAAAGCGCGACGTGCAGAGCCATCACCGGGTTGGACGACCCGTTCAGCTCGGTGGCCAGCTCCCTCTCGAAGCGGTACAGCGCCGCGGCATAGCCCTCGACGGGCAGGGCGGGGTCGGCGAAGAGACGCAGCCCCGCCGAGCAGCTCAGGCAGCCCTCCTGCAGATGGGCCAGGATCTCCGGGCTCCCCTCGCGGAGGGCCAGCTCCGGACGGACCGCCGGATGAAAGGACAGGTGCGGGGTGTTCTTGACCAGGCTCTTCACGGTGCTTCCTCCATCGGCTTCAACCTTTTAGACGACCCGGAAGAGAAATAGTTGCAGCCTTTTCAGAGTTCCCCTTACCGGGAGAGTGACCGGGCGGGGCGGTTCCATTTCATCGGCTCGGGTCTGCAACCTTGGGCGCGCCCGCACGTCTAAAGTTACTCCTGCCTGTCTGCGCTCTACCGGAGAGAGATACATGTCGAGATGTTTTGCTGTGATGCTGTTGCTCTCGGGACTCGGTCTCGCCGCTTGCGGCGGCGGGGACCGGAAAGCTGCGGCGTCCAATCCCCCTTCCCAGAAAGAGGAACGTCCCGGAGGGGCTGAGTCCCTCACGGCGCGCGAGGTCCGCGTCGTCCGGGCCGAGACCGGAAACCTGGCCCGCACCGTCGTCGTCTCGGGCACGCTGGGTGCCGACGAGGAGGCCGACCTCGGACCCAAGGTCGCCGGCCGGCTCACCTCTCTCGCCGTGGACTTGGGAGATCACGTCCGCCGCGGCCAGACGCTGGCCCGGCTCTCCCCCACCGACTTCGAGCTCCGCGTCCGCCAGGCCGAGAGCGCGCTGCAGCAGGCCCGGGCCCAGCTCGGACTGCCGGCGGGCGGACCGGCCCGGACTGTCGATCCCGACGAGACCGCCCTCGTCAAGCAGGCCGCCGCGAACCTGACCCAGGCGCGGCTCACGCGGGACCGCATGACCCGCCTCCTCGAGCAGCAGCTCATCCCTCAGCAGGATTTCGACGCCGCCGAGGCCGCCCTGCAAGTCGCCGAGGCGCGGCACCAGGAGGCGATCGAGACCGCCCGCACCCGCCAGGCGCTGCTGAGCCAGCGGATGTCCGAGGTGGAGATCGCCCGCCAGGCTCTCCGCGACTCGGCCATCACCGCCCCGTTCGACGGCATGATCCGCGAGCGCATGGCCGGGATCGGCGACTACGTGAGCCCGGGTCAGGCGGTGGTCGTGCTCGTCCGGGTCAACCCGCTGCGGCTGCGCCTGGAGGTGCCGGAGCGCGAGGCGGCCGGAGTGCGCGGCGGCCAGCCGGTGCGCCTCACGGTCGAGGGCGACCCCACGACCCACGAGGGGCATGTGGCGCGGATCAGCCCCGCCATCCGGGAGGAGAGCCGCACGCTGCTCGTCGAGGCCGAAGTGCCCAATCCGAGCGGCCGGCTGCGTCCCGGCTCCTTCGCCAAGGCCGAGATCGTGACCCAGGCGGACGAGCCCGCCGTGCTGGTCCCCACCTCCGCCGTCGTCAGCTTCGCCGGCATCGAGAAATTGATCGGCGTGGCGGACGGCAAAGCCGTCGAGAAGCGCGTCAAGACCGGGCGCCGGGCCGGTGACCGGGTCGAGATCCTGGAAGGGGCCGCCGCCGGCGACGTGGTGGTGGTCCAGCCCGGCAACCTGGTGGACGGCCAGCCCGTCACCATCGTTCCCTGACTTTAGAGGTACTGCATGCAGAAGCTTGCCGAGATCTGTATCCGCCGGCCGGTCTTCGCGGCCATGATCATCATGGCCCTGGTCGTCGTGGGCG
>DASUNJ010000842.1:0-6704 GCA_036277235.1 Thermoanaerobaculia bacterium
AGCCGCCGCAGGCGGCCCTCCGAGGTGAAGATCACGCGGGGCGAGGCCGCTCCGGCGTCGGCGCAGAGGAAGCTCGCCTCGGCCAGGGGCTCGGCTACTAGCGGCTCGTAGGTCCCGGAGGGCTCCCGCATCCACTCGCACCGCCCCATGTGCCACAGAGCCAGATAGACCCAGGGCTCCTCCTCGTCCTCCCAGACCATCAGCAGGTGAGAAAGGCCGAGGATGCCGGCGACATGGGTCAACACCCCGCGCATCGGCTCACTGCCGTTCGTCGCCGTGCGCGGCCACGCCGCCAGGCGCGAGATCTCGCGGCGCAGGCGCTCGTCGAAGATCCCCAGATGCCCGAGCAGCGAAGCGACGACACCCAGGTAGACGGCACGGAGGATGAACCGGTTCAGCTCGAACGCCGGATCGTGCAGCACTTCCGCGAAGAAGTAGCCGAAGCCTAGAAACGCAGTCAGCGACGCGGCGGTGGTCCAGAGCGTACCCGTCCATCCCCAGCGCACGGCGGCGCTCAGCATGGCGAAGACGAAGTAGAGGAAGAACGGGCTCGTAGGACCCTCGGTAAAGAACGACACCAGGATGGCGACTGCCAGATCGACGAGGTGCGAGGGCAGCCTCAGCTCCAGCAGGAGCGCATAGGAGCGGAACGCCAGCACGGCAAGCACCAGCGAGTACACCACGTAGACCGCGAGCATGGAGTAGGCGACGGACGCGTAGCGCGCAGGCTCGGTGGGATCGAGCCAGACCGCCAGCAGCGAGAAGACCGAGAGCACCGCCCGCCCGGTGGCGATCAGCCGCTCGGCCCGGCTCTGCCGCAGGAAGGGAGTGCCCGTCACGTTCTGATTCATGTTCAATTTGAGATATAGGTCGAATCGATCGAATTAGACCAAGGTATTACATGACTACAACCATTAGATGAATGGTCGCCGCCGCGCCGGTTGTGTAAGCTGAGAATCATCTCGTCAACTCGGGTCGTGACCGGGTACACGGGAAATCCTATGCCCTCATTCTAGAAGGAGAGATACCATGAACACAAAAGCGCTCAAGATGCTCGCTCTTGCCTTTGTCCTGATGTGCCTCGTCCCGGCCGCCTGGGCCGGCAAGACCGGTACGATGAACACGCCCCTGCTGAGCTGCGGCGCGGTCACGTCCGTGACCTTCGACGTCAACCTCTGCGCCGGTGCCGGCACCGGTGCCCCGGCGGGCTTCTCCCTGCAGTGGGTCACGGCCCAGCAGCTCGCCAACGGCCCTGACGGCCTCGCCGGCACGCTGGACGACAACACCTGGCCCGCTTCGGACAGCCTGGACCTGTGCAAGGCCTCGTTCTCGGGCAACGCGAACGGATCCGCGTACAACCTGGCCAAGGGGCAGTGCACGTCGGTGCAGATCGGCGACAACCTCTTCGACGACCCCGGTGCATCCAGCAACTGTGCGAGCACCCCGCTGGCCTGCGGCACGACCTACGCGGTCCGCGGCTTCGCGCACGCGAATTCGTCCCTCAACCGGAGCGCGTTCACGGCGAACCTCTTCTGCACGACGGCAGCGTGCGATCCGGTCGGCGGCTGCACCCTCACCCAGGGCTACTGGAAGACGCACGGCCCGATCCCCACCGGCAACAACTCGAACGAGTGGCCGGTCACGGAGCTGACGCTCGGCAGCGTGCTCTACACGGACCTCCAGCTCCAGGCGATCTTCGATAAGCCGGCAGCCGGCAACGGCCTCATCTCGCTGGCGCACCAGCTCATGGCCGCGAAGCTCAACGTCGCCAACGGCGCCGACGACTCGGCCATCGCGGGGGCGATCGCCTCGGCCGACGCGCTCATCGGCAGCCTCGTGGCCCCGCCGGTCGGAGCGGGCAGCCTGCCGAATGCGGCGACCTCCGCGCTCACGAACACGCTGGCGAGCTTCAACGAAGGCCTGATCGGCCCCGGGCACTGCCAGTAGCTTGTAGGTGATGCACGCCGGGGCTGCTGCGCGGCTCCGGCGCCTTCTTTTCAGAGTCTTTCTCGCACAAGAATTCAAAATTTCCGCACAGGAATTCTGTTTTCAAGGGCGCGCAGAGCAAATTCTTGTGCGAGAATTTAAAATTCTCGCACAGCAAGAGCTCTTCGTTGTGCGAGAAAATCAAATTTTCGCACAGAATTTCAGAATTCTTGTGCGAGAATTTGATTTTCTCGCACAAAGAAAGTGCCTGAACGCCTCTGCAAACGCTTTCCTTGTGCGGAAATTCTCTTTTCTTGTGCGAAGAGCGGCGGTTTGCTAGGCTCTCGGCAGGAGATTCCCGATGCCTACCAACCTCGACCTCGACGAGACGCTCGTCGCCAAGGCCCTGCGCGCGACCGGCCTGCGTACCAAGAAGGCCGTGGTGGAGGAGGGGTTGCGCGCCCTCCTCCGGCTCTACGAGCAGCAAGACGTGCGCCGGTTGCGGGGGATGGTGCAGTGGGAGGACCCTGAGCCGCCGCCGGCCGCCAAGAAAGGGAAGGGCGGTGCAGATCCTCGTTGACACCTCGGTCTGGATGGACTACTTCGAGGGGCGCGCTACCGCGCAGACGGAGTGGCTCGACCTCGCCCTCGGCCGCGAGTGGCTGGTGACGGCCGACCTGATCGTTGGCGAGGTGCTGAGCGGTATTGGCGGCATCGGCGGCATGGGGCGCGATCCGCAGTGGAAGGAGGCCCGCCGCGCGCTCCGGAGGTTTCGCCTCTACACTCTCGGCGGGCTCGACCTGACGCTGCGGTGCGCCGAGCACCAGCGCCGGCTGCGCTCCGAAGGCGCCCCGGTGCCCGGACTGGTGGACTGCCTCATCGCCACCTTCTGCATCCAGGCGGGCTTCCCCCTCCTCCACAGCGACCCCGCCTTCCAGCCCTTCGAGCGCTACCTGGCGCTCGCACCCTACGACCCGAAGAAGGCTTGAGGAGACGAAGACATGATTCGACGTTCGATCCGGATCACGTTCATCGGAATCCTTGGCTGCTGCCTGCTCGCCGGTTCCGGCGCGCGAGCGGAAGAGAAGGCAGCGCCGCCGCGAAAGATCGCCGTGAAGGCGCACCGCATCCTGGACGTGCGCACCGGCACGTTTCTGAGCGATGGCGTCGTCGTTGTCGAGGGGAACCTCATCAAGGCCGTCGGGCAGAGGCTGGACGTGGACCCCGAGGCCGAGGTGATCGATCTCGCGCAGGCGACCCTGCTGCCGGGCCTGATCGACGCTCACTCGCATCTTCTCGCGAGCGGCGCGAGCGAATACGCCACGATGCTCTTGACGAAATCGCAAGCCTATCGGGCTCTGGAAGGAGCGGCCAACGCCCGCAGGACTCTGCTCGGAGGGTTCACCACGGTGCGCGATGTCGAAAATGAAGGCTCCGGGTATGCGGACGTGGCTTTACGGGATGCCATCCGGCGCGGGCTGGTGGAAGGGCCGCGCATGCTCGTGGCCACCCGGGGCATCGCTGCGATAGGCCAGTACCCTCCGTTCGGCGTGTCGTCCGATCTGCCTGACTTTCCGCGTGGTGCGCAAATGGTGAGCGGTCTGGAAGAATCCCGCCGGGCCGTGCGCGAGCAGATCGGAAACGGAGCGGATTTGATCAAGGTGTACGCGGATTGGGAGTACCCGACCCTGACGGTCGACGAGCTTCGTGTCATCGTCGAGGAGGCCCACAAAGCCGGAAGGCGGGTGGCCGCCCATGCCGGGACGGTGCCAGGCATCCGCAACGCCCTCGAGGCCGGCGTGGATTCCATCGAGCATGGCACCGGTGCCGATCGGGCGACGCTCGAGTTGATCAAGGAGAAGGGCGTGTGGCTGGTGCCCACGCTCGGCCCGGTCGTGAACGGGCTCAACGCGGAGAATGAACGGGCTCGGGAGTATTTCAAGGAAGAACTTCGAGGCGTGCGCGCGATGGTTCGGACGGCAAAGGACGTGGGCGTGAAGATCGCCTGCGGATATGACGCCGGCGACGAGGCCGTTCAGGGCACGAACGCGCGGGAGATCGTGGCCCTGCACGAGGCCGGGCTGTCGAACCTGGAGGCGGTCCGTGCGGCTACGCTGACGGCGGCGGAGCTGCTGGGGTTGCAGGACGAGATCGGCTCCCTCGAGCCGGGGAAGCGCGCCGACATGATCGCGGTCTCCGGAGATCCGCTTGTCGACATCAAGGCCGTCGAGCGGGTCCTTTTCGTAATGAAGGCCGGCGTGGTGGTGAAACAGGAAGCGCGCGATCCGGGCGAATGACATCATCCTATGGAGTGCCTACCCTCGCCTCCAATCCTGCTGGTCGATCACAGGATTTCCATCGCTGCCGCGGAGTAGGCCCCTATTAAAATTTGGACCCGCCGTTCCCCTGAAACATTCAGGGCAGTAATAGGGATACGCGTCAACTTGCTCCCAGTCCAGGTACTCACGCTTGGTAGACTCCAAGGGCCAGACGGTACCGCACGTCGGGCACTTGCCGGCTCGGCGCGTCACCGCCGGGACGTCTTCTGTGGGACCAACTCTCATGCCTACGGTAAGCGCAGGCTCCTGAATGCGTGCAATCCGGGGCTCGTCGCTCCGCGATCGGGGATCATGATTTGTGCTGCTCTGGTGCTTGTTTACAAACTGAGTCAGCTTTATCACGGCATACACCGCTCCCAGGATAAAAAGGGCAGGAGCGACGAAACTTATCAAGACTCTCAAGTGTGCTGGATCTACTTGCCACGGGAGGAACGGG
This sequence comes from Thermoanaerobaculia bacterium, assembly GCA_036277235.1. Classification (GTDB taxonomy): domain Bacteria; phylum Acidobacteriota; class Thermoanaerobaculia; order Multivoradales; family UBA5704; genus DATMER01. The sequence continues at coordinate 4,702 of DASUNJ010000842.1, forward strand.
GTGCTGAGAGAACAGTGAACGACTTGAGATCGCGATGATGATGACCACGGATGTGAACAGCGCTATGTGATCTGGTCTCTTCATGATTCAATCCTGTCCGGGATGCCCGCGACGGATATCATGAGCGCTCTCCGGACTTTCATGTCATCTCCTTATGTGTATCGGATTGACGGCGGCCCTGGGCGGCCAGGCTTTTCCGGCGCCGTGCGTGCTAGGCTTTCGCGTATGCCGACCCCCAAGCCCGCTGACGTCGATGCGTACCTCGCCGCCCAGCCTCCCGAAGTCCGCGCCGCCCTCGTCAAGGTCCGAGCCGCGATGCGCCGTGCTCTCCCCACTTCCGTGGAGGCGATCAAGTACAACATGCCGGCGTACCTCGTCGACGGCCGGGCCGTCGCGTCCTTTGCGGGATGGAAGGACCACTACGCCCTCTACTTCGTCTCGTCCACGCTCTTCGACGCGATCAGAAAGGACCTCGAAGGCCGCGATGCGAGCAAGGGAATCATTCGCTTCAACCTCAACGAGCCCGTGCCCGAGTCAGTCGTGGTGCGCCTCGCGGAGTGGAACGCCACCGCCGTCGCTGGCGGTACCGCGGCCGGCGGGGCGAAGAAGCCGACGAAACCGAAAACAATGGCTTCGCCTCGCCCAAAGCGTAACACTCGAGGAGGAGCGCCTTGACCTGCGTCGACGTCGACAGAGAGCATCGCGGCAACCCGAGGGCCTAACGCTTGACATGAGAGACTCGACGCGGCTTGCCGGGGCGAGTCCTCTCGATGGAAGGGTTAGACGCCATGCAGTGCAGCCTCGACGATTGACTGCAAACGGGCGGCCGTGATGCCCTCCCGCTGCTCGACGGCGAGCGGGTGGTCTGTTTCTTCCAGAACGACCAAGGGACGCTCGCCAAGCGGTTGGGTAATCAATTTCGCCTTCAGGCTTAACGTACCGCCGGGATACGGCAGGGCTGACTGAATCCAGGCGAAGTACGGCGGTTCGCTTTCGCGGCCTTCGGTGTGCCAAAGATCCGACGCACGCTCAAAGTTTGCCTCGCTTACCGAGACCCAAGTGAGCCAGGTAAAGGGGTTTTCCTGCCCGACTACTGGAATGTCGAGGCGGCCAAGCAGGAAGAATTGCTGGTTGTCGATGATGCATTGATCGGAGCTGAGGACGGCTCTGGCTTCTCGCTGGTTCTCGGGAAGCGCTTCCCACGCAGCAGGCGCAAATGCACCTAGGACGAGAGGAAGCTCGTCGTGGTGAGATCCGCAGGTGGAACAGTGGAAGCCTGGCATTTGGTGGCGCCTAACGCTGCTGCGGCTCAGCGCGCGGCGCCAGCCGTCCGCTGGAGCCGCTTGTTGGCCGAACCAAGGTTTTGTGCTCGCGTATATGGCTCCACCGCGCTGTTCTTTGATTATACAACGGCCCTGACGGCTGGCGAAGAGACCCGCTTCCGAGCCCACGATCGGCTCCTCTGGCCACCAAGGCTCCGCTTGGTTCCCAGCCAAAAAGCCCAAAAAGAGCCAGCCGAGTGTCTCCGAGCTTTCTGAAGCATTTCAAGGAATGACATTTTGGACCCGTTTTCCGTCTCTACACGGGTACTATGTCAAGACCACTTCGCTTCATCCCAGAAGAAGGCGCCCTCGTCGACATCACCTGCCGCACCATCCACAGCCGGTATCTTCTCCGGCCCGATCCAGCTCTGAACGAGATCATTCTGGGCGTCCTCGGCCGCGCCCAGAGGCTCTACCCGGTTGAGATCTCGGCGTTCTTTGTGGCCTCAAACCACTACCACCTCCTGGCCCGGGTTCCCGACGCCGAACGCATGTCCGACTTCATGGGCTACTTCCAGACCAACGTGGCGCGCGAGGTCGGCCGCTTGAGGAAGTGGCGGGACAAGATCTGGTCTCGCCGTTACGAGGCGATCGTCATCAGCGACGAGCCCGCGGCGCAGGTCGATCGACTGCGCTATGTCCTGTCGCAGGGGGGCAAGGAGGGGCTCGTGGCGCGGGTCG
>DASUNJ010000843.1:0-2849 GCA_036277235.1 Thermoanaerobaculia bacterium
CGATGATCCCGTGAGCGGCGATGTGAACCATCTGGTAGTGGAACAGCTCGCCGCTGACGACCGCGGCACGGGACGCGGCGAAGCCGAGCGCCTTGTAAAGCTGCGTCTCCGGCACCAGGCTGGCGATCGCTTCCGCCTCATCCTTGGAGAAATGGAGCCGAGGCAGCTTCTGGGGATCGATCTCGCCGCCGCGGGTGGCGGCGTCGACGCGCTTGTCGTGCAGCCCGAACACCGGGTCGGCGAGCACCGCCAGGAGCTTCGGGGCCTTGGCCCTGCCGGCGAGCTCGCGCCGCAGGACTGCCAGAGCCGAGGCCGAGGGGAGGCTCGTCACCTCGTGATGGTCAATCAGGAGGACACGCTTGGGTCCGGCGAGCGAAGCGGGGGCCGGCAAGGCCCCGAAGGGGAGGTACTGGAGGGCTCCGTCGGCGACGATCAGCAGGGGCTGGCCCGAGAGCAGCCCCTCGACCGGGCCGAGCAGCATGGCGCTGAGCTCGTCTGCCGCCTCCCGGGTCTCCTCGGCCGAAACCTTGCTTTCCTTGAGCGCGTCATACCAGCGGCGGGCGGCCTTTTCGATCTTCTTCCGGGGCGGCAGGTCGAAGCTCTGGAGCGAGTCGGGGCCGACAGCCCAGAGAAAGCTGCCGTCCTTTCCGAGAGCGTACTCCAGGAGGAGGGCGCTGCCGTCCAGCACCTCGCGCCGGATCTCGTCCACGCTCAAGGGCTCCGGCCGGGTCAGCCCGGAGTAGCGCGGGCTGCTCGCGCGCAGGATGTCGTCATCGTCGGCTCCGGCCTCGGCCAGCAGGTCGATCAGGCCGCGGGCGCGGGCCTGTTCGTTGGCACGCAGCGCGCGGGCGTCGTAACCCTCGTCCGGATGCGCGCGGTGGAGGGCCATGAGCGTGTTCGTGCGCAGCTCGTAGATGTCCTGCCGGGAGGCGAGGAACGCCGTCCGCAGCTCCACATCCACGACCTTGGCGCGGATCGTCTCCAGGATCCCGACCCCCTGCTCCAGCAGCTCCAGCGCCCGCCGCGGGTCGCCGGCGCTCCTGGCGGTCCGCGCGAGCAGGGGGATGAGCTGGGACTCCCGCACACGGTCCTGACGCTCGCGGCTGAGGGCGAGAGCCGCCTCCAGCTCGCGCCGCGAGGACTCCAGGTCGCCAAGCTGGCGATGGGCCATGCCCAGGGCTCGCCGGACGTCGATCTCAACGTCCTGGTTGACGCCGGCCGCGAGCTCGAGGGCCTGCTGGCTGCGGCGCAGCGAGCCGGACGCATCTCCCATGCTCAGGTCCAGGAGGGCCAGGTTGTTCAACGCCGTGGCCTGGAGCTTCCGGTCGCCGATCTTCTCGCAGAGCGCCAGAGTGCGCTCGTAGAGCTCCCGCGCCCGCGCGGGAGCCACTCTCTCCTGGGCGCGAGCCTGGTTGTTGAGCACCGTCGCATGCAAGTCGTCAGGCATGTCGCGGATCGCGAGCGCCTGCTCGTAGAAGCGGATCGCCCGCTCCATGTCGCCCAGGTCGTCGTAAAGGAGCCCCATGTTGTTGAGGGTCCCGCCTTCAAGCCTGGGCTGCTGCAGCCGGCGGGCGAGCTCGAGGGCCTCCTCGTAGGAGCGGAGCGCCTCCTGCGGCTCGGCGAGATCGCCATACAGGTTGCCGAGGTAGTGCAGGGCGCGCATCTCGACCAGCTCGTCTCGGAGGTCCCGGGCGAGCCGCAGAGCCGACTCCAGGTAGCCGACCGCGGTCCGCGGGCTTTTCTCATGGAAGCCGCCCAGAAGGTAGAGGGCCTGGGCCTCCAAGGCCCGGATGCCGTTCCGCCGGGCGAACGCCAGCCCTTCCTCCAGATGCCCGAGGCTCTCCTTCTCCCGCAGCAGGATCTGGTCGATGTGGCCGGCTTCGAGGAGGCTCCAGACCCGCCGGTCGGGCAACCCGAGCTCTTCCCAGATGGCCACGGCCTGGTGGAACCGCTCGGCCGACTCCTGGTGCCGGTGGAGCCCGAACAGGCGGCCGCCCATCTGGTGCAGGACCTCTGCCTCGCGGCGGCGCTCGCCCAGGCTTTGCCAGAGCGGAAGGGCCCTCTCCAGATGGCCGAGCCGCTCGGCGTCCTTCCCCGTCTGCCCGATCAGGGCGTGGGCCTCGCGCATCTCCCCCGCGGCCCGCAAGCGCACCTGATCCTCGGGACGGGGCGCGCGCGGCCCGTCCATCCGCAAGCGATAGGTCCCCGGCGCCGCGTCGGGCAGGAGGGCACCGACCACCACCTCATGAGTGCCGGAGCGCTCCGCCACCCAGGCGAGCTCCTCCTCCCACCACCAATAGTCGGGGCCGTCCATCTCCACGACCGTCTTTCCGTCAGGATCGCGGATCTCCACGACGAGGTCGATGCCCTCCTGCTCGACGACGATCCCAAGGAAGTCTCCGGCGGCAAGCTCGACGGCCAAGGTGTGGGGGGGCTCTCCTCCCCGGATCGGACGCTGCTGGGGGGCGGCCGGGAGCCGGGGGCGCACCGGAGCCGGCGCCGCGCACCCGGTCAGCAGCGCCAGGAGGAGCGCTGCAAGGAGGAGGACGGCACCGTTCCCACGCGGCGAGGGTCGAGAGGGGAGGTGAAAAAAGCTCATCCTGTCGGCATTAAAAACAGCTTCGTACCTCGAACCCCAGCGGCTCAGGCGAAAACATGGACCTTGCGCAATGGCCCCAACCGAGGAATTGTATGCGTTGTGGAGCCTGAGCCCAAGCCCTCCCGGCGTGTCCTTCACTGTGACATGGATTGCTTCTACGCAGCCGTGCACATGCGGGACGATCCCGGGCTGCGCGGCAAGCCGGTGATCATCGGCGGCCGGCCCGAGAGCCGCGGCGTGGTGGCCGCGG
>DASUNJ010000844.1:0-12075 GCA_036277235.1 Thermoanaerobaculia bacterium
GAGCCCGGGGTCGGCGCCCTGGAGCCAGGCCGTGCTCTTCAGCGCCTCGACGACCTCCGCGACCGTCGCGGGGACCGTCTTTGAGACGGACACCTGGAACTTGCCCGTGCAAGCCTGGTTGGCCTCCCGCAACCCGCGGGCGCGCTCGTAGGCCACGGTGATCCCCTGGGAATGCCAGCCCGGGATCCCGTGCTCGTTGTACAGATGGGCGGCCATGGCGGTGTGCCCTTGGGTCGTCCCGCCGAACGCATCCAGGACGCCGAACCAGTGATCGAGGCCGTGGCCGGTCTTCTTGAGCACCGACTCTTCGGAGATCCCGCCCTTGGCGGGCGGCTTGGGAGCGGAAGGCTTGGAGGTCGAGACTGGAGGAGGGGTGGGCGGCGGCTCCTCGCGCGCCAGCAGGACCTGGCGGCGGGCGGCGGTATAGCTTTCGCCGGTCTTCTCGGACCGCGCGCGGATGGTTTTCTTGAGCTTCTTTTGCTGGGTCATGTGATCGTCTCCCAGGCGCACGACGCCAGCCCCCGCCTGTCATCGGCACCAGAGAAACGAGTCACACGACCCGAGGCTTGAGGACCCCTTTGCCCCGGCCGTGGGTCTCGCGGGGGGAGACCGAGCGGGGTTGGGCGATAGGTCGTCGCCCGCGCATCAAGGATAGCAGCCCGTCCCCACTGCGCGCAAGGCGCCCGCGCCGGGGCCAAGCCGTCCCCGCCGCTCGGGACCCGCCCGCGCTCGGGTTGACGCGCCCGCACCGGGGACGGGCTCGACCCCACCGCGGACACGCCGCCCGCGCCCGTTGCGGTGTGCCCGCTCCGGGGCTGCTCTACAAGCAGCGGGGACGAGCCGCTACCCGGCGCGGGCGCCTCCCCCGCGCAGCGGGCGGCTTGGCCCCGGCGGGGGCGGCTTGCCCCCGAAGATTGCACGCCGCCCGCGGTGGGGACGGCCTGCTACCCGTCAATTCCGCTCCGCCACCACCAGGGTCACGTCGTCATCCAGCGGTTCTCCCGGCTCCCGGCCGGTCCACTCGGCGAGGCGGCCGAGGAGCACGTCCAGGTCTCCGGAGGAGAGGCTTCAGCGTACCAGAGCCGGATGGGGTACGCTTCTCGCCATGCCGACGATGCGTCGCTTCTCCTGGGTCCTCCTCCTGCTGAGCCTGTCCTGCTCCCCTACGCCCGCCGTCCAACAGGGAGCCAAGACCGAGGCCCCGCCGCGCCAGCCGGCCCAGCCCCTGAGCTACGAGGGGGGAGCGGACTGGCTGGAGCGCGAAGGACGGGAGAAGGTCGAGAGGCCCGAGATCGTGCTCAAGGCCATGAAGCTGAAGGACGGCGACGTGGTGGCCGACCTCGGCGCCGGCACCGGCTTCTACACCCGCCGCCTGGCCAGGGCCGTGGCCCCGTCCGGCAAGGTCTGGGCGAACGACATCCAGCCCGAGATGCTCGGCCGCCTGCAGGAGCTGACCGCGAAAGAGGGGATCGGCAACATCGTCACCGTCGTGGGCACCGAGACCGATCCGAAGCTCCCCAAGGGCACGTTCGACTGGATCCTCCTGGTGGACGTCTACCACGAGTTCCAGCAGCCGCAGCCGATGCTGGCGAAGATCCGCGAGGCCCTGAAGCCGGACGGCCGGGTGGCGCTCGTCGAGTACCGGGCCGAGGGGGACTCGGCCGCGCACATCCACGAGCTGCACAAGATGTCCGTGGAGCAGGTGCTCGCCGAGTGGGTCCCGGCCGGCTTCGTGCACGTCGAGACGATCGAGGAGCTGCCGACGCAGCACCTGTTCGTGTTCGCGGCGAAGCGGCCGTAGGCCGGCCCCCTTCATGTTATTGTCGCCCGCTGGATTTTGTCGCGCCTTTTTCCCTGAAAGGAGTCTCTGCACCAAGATGGCCACCGCTCCCACGACCCGTCGCTGGACCCCTGCCGACTCGACCGACCTCTACAACATCCGCGGCTGGGGGAACAACTTCTTTTCAGTTGCCCAGGACGGTCACATGCTCGTCCATCCGGCCGGGCCGGGCACGGAGACCATCGACCTCAAGGACCTGGTGGACGAGGTGCGCGAGCGCGGCATCGGCCTGCCTCTCCTGTTCCGCTTCTCGGAGATCATCCAGGCGCGGGTGGTGCAGCTCAACGAGGCGTTCCGCGGCGCCATCAAGGAGTACGGCTACAAGGGCGAGTACCGCGGCGTCTATCCGATCAAGGTCAACCAGGACCGCTACCTCGTGGAGCGCCTGGTCGAGTACGGCCGGCCCTACCACTTCGGCCTGGAGGCGGGCTCCAAGCCCGAGCTGCTCGCCGTCATGGCCCTCCTCGACGACGAGGACGCGCTCATCATCTGCAACGGCTACAAGGACGAGGAGTACATCGAGACCGCGCTGCTCGCCTCGCGCCTCGGCCGCCACGTCGTCCTGGTGGTGGAGAAGCCGTCCGAGCTGCCGCTGATCCGCGACATCGCGCAACGCCTGGGCATCCGCCCGCGCATCGGCGTCCGTTCCCGCCTGGCCACCCGCGGCGCCGGGCACTGGGAAGCCTCGGGTGGCGACCGCTCCAAGTTCGGCCTCTCCGGCCGCGACATGCTGGACGCCGTCAGCTTCCTGCGCGAGCACGACATGCTCGACACCTTCGAGCTGCTCCACTTCCACCTGGGCAGCCAGATCTCCTCGATCCGTTCGGTCAAGGACGGCCTGCGCGAGGCGGCGCACGTCTACATCAACCTGGTCAAGCTGGGAGCGCCTCTCGGCTACCTGGACGTGGGCGGCGGCCTCGGCGTCGACTACGACGGCTCGCAGACCAACTTCACGTCGTCGCTCAACTACACCCTCCAGGAGTACGCCAACGACATCGTCTCCGGCATCATGGAGGTCTGCGACGCCCACGACGTGCCGCACCCGCGCATCGTCTCGGAGTCCGGCCGCGCCACGGTCGCGCACCATGCCGTGCTGGTCATGGACGTGCTCGGAGCCTCCGAGCTCACGGTGGGAAAGCTCCCGAAGCACGAGCCGGCCGACGCCGCGCCGCCGCTGCGCCGCCTGCTCGAGACGCACCGCGACGTCTCGCGCAAGAACCTCCTGGAGTCCTACCACGACGCGATCTCGGACCGCGACGAGTGCCTGACGCTCTTCGGCGTCGGCCACATGTCTCTGGAGCACCGCGGCCTCGCCGAGGAGCTGTTCTGGGCCATCTGCCAGAAGGTCCTGAAGATCTCGCGCACGCTGCAGGAGATTCCCGAGGACCTGGAAGGGCTGGAGCGCGCCCTGGCGGATACCTACTTCTGCAACTTCTCGGTCTTCCAGTCGCTGCCCGACTCCTGGGCGATCGACCAGCTCTTCCCGATCGTGCCGATCCACCGGCTCGACGAGGAGCCGGTCAACCGCGCCGTGCTCGCCGACATCACCTGCGACTCGGACGGCAAGATCGATCACTTCATCGACCGCCGCGACGTCAAGGACGTGCTGGAGCTTCATCCCCTGAACGGCGGCCCCGGCTCCCACTATTACCTGGGTGTCTTCCTCGTCGGGGCGTACCAGGAGATCCTCGGCGACCTGCACAACCTGTTCGGCGATACGAACACGGTGCACGTCTCGCTGCACGGCGACGAGGGCTACCAGATCGACGGCGTGATCAGTGGCGACACGGTGACCGACGTCCTGCGCTACGTGCGCTACAACCGCGACGACCTGGTGGCGAAGGTGCGGCAGTCGGCTGAAGCCGCGCTGCGCGCCAAGAAGATGACCATCGAAGAGTCGCGCCACCTGCTGCGCCGCTACGAGGAAGGGCTGTCGGGCTACACTTACCTGGAGCATGAGTAATCCGGAGGAGGATGCTTTGCAGACCATCACGACCGTCGATCCCCTCATCGAGCAGCTCCGCGACGCCGTGCGCCTGGGAGACGTCCAGGCCATCGCCGAGCGGATCAAAGAAACGCTGGAGTCGTACATCCCCGCCGAAGGGCTGCGCCTGCCCGAGCGCTTCCTCCGGACCAGGCCGGACGGCTATTGCCGGCGCCTCCTTCACCGCGACCCGGAGCTCGGCTTCACCGCGGTCGTGATGACCTGGGGGCCGGGCCAGCGCACGGGGCTCCACGACCATGCCGGGATCTGGTGCGTCGAGGGCGTCCTGGAAGGCAGGATGGAGGTCCACCGCTACGAGATGATGGAGGAGACCGAGCCCGGCGTCTTCCGCTTCGTCGAGCGCGAGACCCTGAGCGCCCACGCGGGCGAGGCCGGCGCGCTGATCCCGCCGCTGGAGCATCACGTGCTCGCCAACAACCGTCCGGACAAGGTCTCGCTCACGCTCCACGTCTATGGCGGCGACATGGACCACTGTACGGTTTTCGAGCCGATCGGCGGGCAGTGCTACCGCGCAAGCGAAAAGACCCTCTCCTACGACGCATGAGCGTTCCTTTCGCGAAGCACCCCGACACCCTGGTCCGGCAGGGCCGACCGTTCAACGCCGGCCCGCCGCCGCAGCACTTGCGCCGCTTCGTCACCCCGGTCGAGCACTTCTTCGTGCGCAGCCACGGCGACGTGCCGCAGGTCGACCCCGGCTCTTACTTCCTGATCCTGAACGGGATGATGCGCAAGCCGCTGCGCATCTCCCTGGAGGAGCTGCAGCGGCTGCCCAAGGTCTCGGTCGTGGCCACGCTCCAGTGCGCGGGCAACCGCCGGCTGGAAATGGCGGCCGTGCGCCCGATCCCGGGCGAGCTCGGCTGGGGCGCGGAAGCGGTGAGCACGGCCGAGTGGAAGGGCGTGCCGCTGCGCGATCTGCTCGCCGCGGTGGAGCCCCTCCCCGAGGCGAAGCACGTGGCCTTCTCGGCCTTCGACGAGACCGAGCGCCATGGGCACCGCTTCACCTTCGGCGGCTCGATCCCGCTCGACAAAGCCCTCTCCTCGGAGGTGCTCCTCGCCTATGAGATGAACGGCGGGGACCTGCCTCCCGTCCATGGCGCGCCGCTGCGCGTGGTGGTGCCGGGCTACATCGGGGCGCGCAGCGTCAAGTGGCTGAGCGCGATCACCCTGCAGGAAGAGCCCTCGGACAACTACTTCCAGTCCAAGGCCTACCGTCTCTTCGGGCCGCAGGTGGACCACGACAACGTGGACTGGGACAGCGGCATGATGCTCGGCCCTTTCAACGTGGGCTCGGCGATCTCCTCTCCCGTCGAGGGGGAGGCCCTGCCGGCGGGACCGGTCGCGGTCCGCGGCTTCGCCTATGCCGGCGAGCGGGAGGTCTCGCGGGTGGAGGTCTCCGTCGATGGCGGCCGGACCTGGACAGTTGCCGATCTCGGCCGCGAGCACGCCCGCTGGGCCTGGCGCCTCTGGGAAGCCCGGCTCGACCTGCCCGCCGGACCGCACGAGATCGTCTGCCGCGCCTGGGACACCGCCGCCCAGACCCAGCCCGAGCGCCCCGAGCACGTGTGGAACTTCAAAGGCTACATGAACAACGCGTGGCACCGAGTGCGGGTGAGCTGCGGACCCCTCACCCCCTGACCCCCTCTCCCATCGCACTCCCGCCCGACCGGGAGAGGGGGAACGCATGCAGGCCACTGGGGGCGAAACAAAACCAAATGAGCTGAGCAAGGTTCCCCCTCTCCCGGGGGCCGGCCGAAGGCCGGGGGTGTGCGATGGGAGAGGGGGCCAGGGGGTGAGGGGCCTCCTCGTCCTCCTCACCCTCGCCGTCTACCTCCCCGTCCTCGCGCACGGCTTCATCCGCTTCGACGATCCCGTCTACGTCACCCGCAACCCGTGGGTGAAGGCGGGGCTCACCTGGGACGGAATCGTCTGGGCGTTCACGGCGAACGTCGCGAGCAACTGGCACCCGTTGACGCTCCTCTCCCACATGCTCGACTGCGAGCTCTTCGGGATGGACCCGCTCGGCCATCACCTGACGAGCCTGCTCCTCCACACGGCGAGCGTCGTCCTCCTGTTCGAAGTCTTAAGGCGTATGACTGGCGCTCTCTGGCAGAGCGCGGCCGTGGCGGCGTTGTTCGCGATCCATCCCACCCACGTGGAGTCGGTCGCCTGGATCGCCGAGCGCAAGGACGTGCTCTCCGGGTTTTTCTGGATGCTCACGCTGCTGGCCTGGGCCTTCTACGTCCGGCAACCCTCCCCCAAGCGCTACGCGGCCGTGGCCCTCTCGCTGATGGGGGGGCTGCTGTCCAAGCCCATGGTGGTGACGCTGCCGTTCGTCCTCCTCCTTCTAGATATCTGGCCCCTCGGGAGAAAGATCCGGGTGAAGGAGAAGCTGCCGCTCTTCGCGCTGGCCGCGGCATCCTGCGTCGTCACCGTGATCGCCCAGGCGGGAGCGATCGGCATGGCCAGCCAGTTCCCCATGAAGCTGCGGCTGGCGAACGCCGTCCTCTCCTATGTCAGGTATCTGGGCAAGACCCTCTTTCCGAGCCGGCTCGCGGTCTTCTACCCCATGCCCACGGAGTTTCCGGCCTGGAAGGTCGCGGGCGCCGCTCTGCTGCTGACATTGTTGACCGTCCTCGCCCTGCGCGCAGCCCGGTACGTGACGGTCGGCTGGCTCTGGTTCCTGGGGACGCTGGTGCCCGTGATCGGGATCGTCCAGGTGGGCGGGCAGGCGATGGCCGACCGCTACACCTATCTCCCCACCATCGGCCTCTTCCTGATTGCCGTGTGGGGCCTTCCCCGGAAGGAGGTCTGGGTCGCAGTCGTGCTCGCGCTGGCCATCGCGACCCGGCTCCAGCTCCGCCACTGGCAGGACAGCGAATCCCTCTTCCGGCATGCCGCTGCTGTCACCGAGCGTAACTTCATCGCCCACCTCAACCTGGCGCAGATCCATGCCGACCGCGGTGACCGCGGGCGTGCCCTGGAGCACTTCCGCACCACCCTGGAGATCCGTCCCGGCATGTGGCAGGCCCAGGCCAGCCTCGGCAACACCCTCCGCCGCTGGGGACAGCCCGACAAGGCACTCCCCCACCTGAGGAACGCCGTGCGCCTCCGCCCCCACGACCCCCGCCTCCGCCGAGCGCTCACCGAAGCGCAGGAGGAAGCCCGCGTAATGAGCGAATAGCTATTCCACTATAATACGGTCTCCAATGTATTTCTCCCCCGCCGGCGTGCCGTGCACGCCGGTACCCTTTTTCGGTGCTAGGGTTCGGCCCGATGCGTGCCTGGGAGACTCTGGACGCCGTGGAAACCGCCGAGGGACGGATGGAGCTGCGCCGGCGGGGGGAGAAGGATTTTGTGATCACCGTAGCCGGTCGGGTGCTGATGAGCAGCATGGCGCACCTGACGGAAGTCGCCGTGGCCGAGATCGCGTGCGGGGAGGTGGCCGGGAGGGAGAGTCCGCGGGTGCTGATCGGGGGGCTGGGGATGGGCTTCACCCTGCGCGCCGCGCTCGATGCGCTGCCGCGGACCGGGCGGGTGGTGGTGGCCGAGATCAACGAGGCGGTGGTGCGCTGGTGCCGAGGGCCGCTCGCCTCCCTCACCAACCGCGCCGCGCAGGATTTCCGGTCCAAGATCGTCGTGGAGGACGTGGCCAAGGTCATTGGCGGCGATGAGCGCTTCGACGCCATCATCCTGGACCTCTATGAAGGACCCCGGCGGGCGACCCAGGGCCGGGAAGATCCCTTTTACGGTCCCACGGCTCTGGAGCGGACCCGCAAGGCCCTGACTCCGAAGGGCGTCCTCGCGGTCTGGTCCGAGGACCCGGACGCCGCTTTCGAGAAGCGGCTGCGGACGGGCGGCTTCAACGTCGAGCGCCGCAAGCCGGGGAAAGGAGGACCGCGTCACACCGTCTATCTTGCTCGTCCCCACAAGGTTCGGTAGCGTAACGTCATGAAGAAGATCATCACACTCCTCGCCCTGCTCGCCCTTCCGGCCCTTGCCCAGACCGAAATCCCCGCGCCCCCCGACGTGGCGGCGCCTCCCGCCGACGCCCAGACCACCGCGTCCGGCCTCGCCTCCAAGGTGATCGCGCCGGGAACCGGGGACAAGCACCCCGGCCCCGAGGACAAGGTCCGCGTCCACTACACGGGCTGGACCACGGGCGGCAAGATGTTCGACTCCTCGGTGGCGCGCGACAAGCCGATCGTCTTCGGGCTCAACCAGGTGATCGAGGGCTGGACCGAAGGCGTGCAGCTCATGGTGGAAGGGGAGAAGCGCCGCCTCTGGATCCCGGCCAAGCTCGCCTACGAGGGCAAGCCCGGCCGGCCGCAGGGGATGCTGGTCTTCGACGTCGAGCTGCTGGACATCCTGGCCGTCCCGCCCCCGCCGCCGGACGTGGCCGCGCCCCCCGCCGACGCCCAGACCTCCGAATCCGGGCTCGCCTGGAAAGTCCTGAAGCCCGGCACCGGCACCAAGAAGGCGTCGAAAGGCGGCGCGGTCCGCGTCCACTACACGGGCTGGACGACGGACGGCAAGATGTTCGACTCCTCGATCGGGCGCGGCGCGCCGGCCTTCTTCGAGCTCACCAAGGTCATCCCCGGCTGGACCGAGGGCTTGCAGCTCATGACCGAAGGCGAGGCCCGGCGCTTCTGGATCCCCAAGAAGCTCGCCTACCGCGGCGCCCCCGGCAAGCCCGAGGGCATGCTCGTGTTCGACATCGAGCTGCTGGAGGTAGTCCGGCCGTAGGGAGGGTGCTATTCTCGCCTCAATCTGCGATTCGTATTGTTCTTACCGGAAGGAGATTCGTCATGCGTTCCAGGCTCTCCACCCTTCTCTGGATTCTGGTTCTCCTGCTCGCCGGCGCCGCTCATGCGCAGCAGACTGGATCCGTCTCCGGCATTGTCCAGGACGACGGCGGCCAGCCGCTGCCCGGCGCCACCGTCACGATCAAGGGACCGATGCTCCCCGCGGGCCAGGTCGAAGTGAGCCGGGAGAACGGCGCCTTCGACTTCGAACGGCTCCCGCCCGGCGATTACGAGCTCTCGGCCGAGCTCTCCGGCATGGGCACGGCCCAGCGCGCCGTGATCGTGGCCGTGGGCAGGGACACCCAGGTCAACCTCGACCTCGGGGGCGCCACCCTGTCCGAAGAGATCACCGTCTCCGCGGCCACCCCGATCATCGACATCCGCTCGACCGAGGTGCAGGTCAACTACACCCAGGAAGCCATCGAGGACCTGCCCATCGCCCGCAACTACAAGGGCCTGTTCCAGCTCGCGCCGGGCGTGACCGAGAACGAGCGGCTCGCTCCGAACGCGGGCGGCGCGAGGCAGGACAACACCTTCCTCGTCGACGGCATCAACATCACCAATCCGCACTACGGCGACATCCTGCCCAACATCACCGAGCTCGACATCGACGAGGTCAACATCAAGCGCGCAGGCATCTCCGCCGAGTTCGGCCGCACCGGCGGCATGGTGGTCAACGCGGTGACCCGGTCTGGCACCAACGACCTCGCCGGCCAGGTGCGCTTCGAGTACCAGCCGTCCGACTTCGTCAGCGACAGCAAGGACCCGAACCTGCAGAACACCATCAACCGCGAGGGCATCGCCGGCGCGATCGGCGGACCGCTGGTGCGCGACCACGCCTGGTTCTACGGCTCGGCAAGCTTTCCCAACGAGGACGCGACCGATCGCCGCAACAACCTCGGCGGCGTGCCCGACCGCGCGATCGGGACCGAAGAGTTCTTCGTCAAGCTCACCTCGAACCCGACGATGGCCCACTACCTCTCGGCCTCGGTGCGCAAGCGCGACACCACCACCGACAATGCCGGCATCACGGCCAACGTCCTGCCCGCCGCCGGCAGCGACGACTCCACCGACTACCTGCTCGGAACCCTCGGCTGGACCTGGAACCTGACCGGCAACAGCTTCGTCGACGTCAAGTTCAACCACAACAAGGAAGAGAACTCGACCTCGCCGCTCACCAACCTCGGCTACCGGCCGGCGTTCGATCCCGCGCACCCCGAGCGGATGGGCCGCTTCACCACCACCGCCGACCGCATCGTCGGCGGCGCCAACTCCATCGGCCAGATCGTGGGCGGCACCGACCTCGCCGTCAACAACCAGGACTTCGAGCGCGACGAGCTGCGGGCCACCTTCCAGACCCTCCAGGGCTGGTGGGGCGCGGACCACGACCTGCGCTTCGGTGTGACCTACGACGAGAACCTGGAGCGCCTGGAGCGCCAGGCCAACGGCTGGGGCAACGTCACCTGGAACGCCACCACCCGACAGTTCATCGGCAGCTACGTCTCCGCGCAGCCGCCCCACACCGCCCGCGGCGAAGCCTACGGTGTGTTCCTCCAGGACGAGATGACCCTCGGCCAGCGCACCACGCTCATGCTGGGCGTGCTCGTCAACAAGGACAACTACTACGGCGAGGGGCTGGGGAGCACGCCCAACACCAAGACCAAGGTCAAGATCCTGACCTTCGACTGGGACCAGCAGATCCAGCCGCGCCTCGGCATCTCCTTCGTGCCGAGCGTTACGAAGGGCGACAAGCTCTATTTCAACTTCGGCCGCTACTACAACACCGAGAACAAGTCGCTGGGCCGGGCCGCCTCGCCCACCCGCATCTTCACCAACCGCGCCACCTTCGACGCCACGGGCAGGCTGATCAGCGACGTACCCGCGGCCAACACCCAGAACAAGAGGATCGTGCCGGGGACCGACCCGATGTTCACGGACGAGTTCGTGGCGGGCTACGCCCGGCCGCTGAGCCGCGCCTGGTCGGCCGAGGTCTGGGGCATCTACCGCGAGGTGGGCGACTTCTTCGAGGACGTGAGCGCCGACGGTCTCGGCAACGGCCCGTTCCGGGTCGAGCAGCTCCCGGACGCCTACCGCGAGTACACGGCCGCGACCCTGCAGGTCAATCACGCGCGGATCGACGACCGCTTCCTCGGGCTCTCGATGAACGCCAGCTACACCTGGAGCCGTCTGGAGGGGAACTGGGACCTCGACTACGGCCCGAACTCGCTCTTCTACAACTCGTCGTTCATCCAGGACGGTCCGGGCGTGCTGATCACGGACAACCGTGACGGCCTGCTGCGCGGCGACCGCACTCATCTGCTCAAGGTCTTCACCACGATCGCGCCCTGGGATCAGACGCGCTTCGGCAGCTACCTGCGGTTCCAGAGCGGCGGCGCCTGGGAAGCCCGCGGCCTGCCGGACGCGAACGTCTCCAGCTCGTCGCACTTCCGCTACCTGGAGCAGGCGGGCTCGCGGAGCATGGAGGACTGGTGGAACCTGGACCTCCTGGCCTCCTACACCTTCGACTTCGACTTGATCGGCCTGGAGCTCGAGGGGCGCGTCCTCAACGTCTTCGACGAGCAGGCCGCGCTGGACGTCGACGACCGTCTGATCGTCGGCCGCGCCACGACGCCGAACAATCCGAACTTCGGAAGGGCGACCCTGCTCTCGCAGCCGAGGTCGTTCCTGGTGTCCGCGATCATCCGGTACTAGGTAGGATTTAATCGGGGGAGGGGCTTGCCCCTCCCCTACATTCCTCTCACCTGCGCCGACCTCTTCCTCAGCTCCTCGTCCGTGTCCAGCGTGAAGCTCCGGCCGTGGCCGAGATCTTCGGCCAGGAATCGTGAGAGGTCCTGCGCCGTCGCGTCCATCTTCTTTCGCGTGGACGAAGACAATCCCTCGAAGCCTTTGTAGACGACCTCGCGGGCGTCGGGATCGAACTCCCAGAAGCCTGAGACCTTCCCCTCCGCCACGACCGAGCGCAGCGACATGTGCCGGGCCTCGCCGATCGTGGTGGTCTTGCCGGACCCCCAGACGGGCACGGGAACGGCGTGGTGAGCCTCGTCCACCACCCGGGCCGGTCCCCCGTGCAGGTGGATCAGGTTGTCCTCGAAGGGGAGGAAGGCGACCGCGCTCACGGCATCCGCTGACTCCTCGGGGAGGCCGCGCCGCTCTTCGAGCAGGTAGTGAACCTCGTCGTCTCCGTCGACGGCCACGGGCAGGACGGCTACTCTCTCGATCGCGGCCTTGGCGTCGCGCTGGGAGATGCCGGCCCAGCCGGCGAAGTCCTTCTGAGTCCCGAGGCCGGCGGCCTGGAAGAAGATCCGGGCCATCCCGGCGAACAGGTCGATGGAGTCTTCGGGCGCCTGGATGCCCTCGAAGGGGCTCTGCGCGGCAGCGCGCCAGCGGTAGCGCTCGCTGTCCAGGCG
>DASUNJ010000845.1:0-6528 GCA_036277235.1 Thermoanaerobaculia bacterium
GGCTGCTCGGCCATCACCCACGCTGGCGGCGCAGTCGTCCGCATCGAGGACGTGGGCATGACCCGCGCGCCCGTGTTCCGCACCTCCGGCATCGTGCAGACCCAGTGGTTCCTGCAATGGATCCAGGACCACGACGCCGAGATCCGCAAGATCACCGAGGACACCAGCCGCCACCTGAAGCTCCTGGAGGTCCGGCCGTACACCTTCGGCACCACGGTCTTCCTCCGCTTCCGCTTCGACTCGGGCGACGCCATGGGCATGAACATGGCCACGATCGCCTGCGACCGCGCGGTCAACGACCTCATCGAGCCCGAGACCGGCGTGCCCTGCGTGGCCCTGTCGGGCAATTACTGCGTGGACAAGAAGCCGGCCGCGATCAACTTCCAGGAGGGGCGCGGCAAGCGCATCTACGCGGAAGCCCTTTTAGAGGCTCCGATCCTCCACCACCAGCTCAAGACCAACGCCCGCGACCTGGTCGAGGTCCAGTACCGCAAGAATCTGCTCGGCTCCATCGCCGCCGGCTCGATGGGCTTCAACGCCCACTATGCAAACGTGCTCGCGGCCTTCTTCATCGCCACGGGCCAGGACCCGGCGCACGTGGTCGAGGGCTCCATGGGCGTGACCTGCATAGAGGCGCGGGGGCCCGACTCGGTCTTCGCCTCGATCTACATGCCCGACGTGCCGCTCGGCGCCGTGGGCGGCGGCACCTCGCTGGAGACGCAGCGCGAAGCGCTCGCCATGCTCGGCGTCTCCCCCGACCCGGACCGCCGCGGCGAGGCCGTCACCCGCCTTGCCGAGATCCTCGGCGCGGTCGTGCTCGCCGGCGAGCTGTCGTTGATGGCGGCCTTCACCTCGCAGGACCTGGCGCGCGCCCACGAGAAGCTCGGGCGCGGCCAGGTCCCGGACCGAACGATCCCCTAGGCGTGAGGGCGCCCCTCACCGTCTCGGCCCCCGGCAAGCTGATCCTGATGGGGGAGCACGCGGTGGTCTACGGCCGCCCCGCCCTGGTGGCGGCCATCGACCTCCGGCTCAGGGTGAGGCTCTCCCCTGCCGATCCCCACCGTGTAGTTTTGGATTTGTCCGCTCTGGGCCACTCGGAGCACCTCTCTTGGGGAGAGGTCTGCGACTATGCCGCGGCGGCTCGCGAGCGCTGGAGCGAGTACACGTTACATCCTGGCTCCGCCAGTTTCCAGGAGATGCGCGGTGAAGATCCCGCGCACGTGGTCAAAGCCGCGCTCGGCGAGGCGGTCGGGTTGCTGGGCGAGCCCCAGGAGGGGCTGAGCCTGCGCGTCGACTCCGACCTCCCCGTCGGCTCCGGCTTCGGCAGCTCCGCGGCCACGGCCGTGGCGGTCCTGGCCGGAGTCTTTTCCTGGCTGCAGGCGCCCATCGACCTCGGGCAGGTCGAGCGCCTGGCCCTGGAGGTCGAGCGCCGGCAGCACGGGCATCCGTCGGGAGTGGACGGCGCCACGGTCCTGCGCGGCGGCGTGCTCTGGGCACGGAAACGGCCGACTGGCGGGCTGGAGACCGAACCGGTGCGCATCCGCTCCCCCCTGCTCGCCCGGCTCCGGGTTTACGATACCGGGATGCCGCCCGAAGCCACGGGGGCGGTGGTCGCGGCCGTGCGCGGTAAGTGCGAGGAGGACCCGGACCGGATCGCAGCGGTCCTGGACCGGATCGAGGCGGCGACGGTCGAGCTCCGCGCCAGTCTGGAGCGGGAAGAGGAGGACCGGGACCGCGCTTTGCATCTCATTCGTGAGGCACAAGCCTGCCTCGAGGCGTTGGGAGTCGTTCCGAAGGAAGTGTGCTCCGCGGTCCGTCAGATCGAGGGGGTGGGTGGTGCGGCCAAGGTTTCCGGCGCGGGATCGCTCGCCGGGCCGGGAGCGGGGTCGCTTCTGGTTTATCATCCCGACCCCGGGAGGCTGCGCGACTGCGCCATGTTGAAGTCGTTCCCCTTTTACGCCGTTCACCTCGGAGCCCCCGGGTTCCGCGAGGAGACTGCTGGATGAGCAAGACCACCGTCGCCGCTCCGGCCAACATCGCGTTCATCAAGTACTGGGGAGCCCGGGACCTGGAGCGGGCGCTGCCAATGAACTCGTCCATCTCCATGACCCTCGATCACTGCGTCACCCGGTGCACGGTGGAGATCCTGGACGGTGGGCACGACGAGGTCTGGCTGAGCGAGCCCGACGGCGGCTTCGGCTCGCCCGATCCGGAGTTCAACCGGCGCGTCGTGGAGCAACTCGACCGGGTCCGGCAATGGGCCGGCCGCGAAGAGCCGTTCCGGGTGGCCACGCGCAACACCTTCCCGAGCGCCGCCGGGCTGGCCTCCTCGGCCTCGGGCTTCGCGGCCCTGACGCTGGCCGCGGTGGGCGCTCTCGGCCGCAAGGACGCGTCGGCCAAGGACCTGTCGCAGCTCGCGCGGCGCAGCGGTTCGGGCTCGGCTGCCCGCTCGGTGCTGGGCGGCTACGTGGAGTGGCCCGACCCCGGCGCGGCAGGCGGCATCGACGACGAGCCGAGCTACACCATCCAGCTCGCCGACGCCTCGCAGTGGGACCTGCGCGACGTGATCGCCGTGGTCGAGATCGGCCCCAAGGTGGTCTCCTCCCGCGACGGCCACCGCCTCGCGCACACCAGCCCCTACTACACCAAGCGCCTGGAGCTCCTGCCCGAGCGCCTGCAGAAGGTCCGCCGCGCCATCGAGACCCGCGACTTCGACCTCCTCGGGCCGGTCCTGGAAGAAGAGTCGACCGACCTCCACATGATCGCCATGACGTCGCAGCCGCCGATCTTCTACTGGAGCCCCGGCACGGTGGCGGTGCTGCGCGCCGTCCGCGAACTGCGCCAGGAAGGGCTCGCGGCCTGGGCCACCCTGGACGCCGGCGCCAACGTGCATGTGATCTGCGATCCCGAATCCGAGGACGAGGTGGCTGACCGCCTGGAAGACCTCCCCGCCGTCGGCTTCGTAATCCGCGACGGCGTCGGCGACGGTCCGGAGCACGAGACCACGCACCTGTTTTGAGGCAGAATAGGGGTACCGGAAGGAGGTGCCCATGCTGTCGGACGCCGAGAAGGAGCTCATCCGCGCCCAGGAAATCTACCGTGGAGAAGTAAGGCGAGAGCTCGAGAAGCTGGAGCCGCCGCGGTCGAGAGCGGCCCGCCTGTTCGCCTTTTTCAACTGCAGCCTCGGCATGTTCCTTCTGTCGACAGTCTTCGTCAGCGTTTTCACCTGGGTCTACGGGGAGGTTTCGAGCTCCAGGGCGAAGCAGACCACAACCGAGGAGACTGCCCAGAAGCTCCGACTGGAGATCGTCCACCGTCTGGACACCATCCAGAAGCTGGAGGGACGCTTCCGGTCCGAGCATCACAGCGTCATCCGCAGCGCGATCTTCGGCTTCCGGCCGCACGCGAACGTCAATCCATCCTGGAAGCGTTTCTACAGCCCCATGTTTCCCGAGTACGGCGAGCGCAGCCTCGTGTCGCTGCTTTGGCAGCTCGAAGCCCTCTCCAAACCGGAAGAGCGGAGCAAGATCACGGACCTGCGGCACAAGGCCTCCCTTTTCGAGGACTATTTCGACAGGCTCCAGTACATCGAGGAGCCGTCCAACGGCCGCACTCCCGACAACATGCCGCTTGAATTCTTCTTCCTGTCGCAGGAAGACTCCCAGAGGTTGCGTCAGGAGGTGCTGGGTCCCTTTGAGAGTCTGCGTGTGTCTTTGTAGCAACTGTGATCCTCATCGACGGCCCAGGGGAAATCCTCTCTCAACCGATTCCAGCTCACCCGCCGGTCGAATCGCCCCAGCTCGTTGACCAGGTTGGAGCCGTGGACCACCTGCAGCCACATGGGGTCCGACTCGATCCGCAACAAGCGGCTCCACTCGCCGTGCTGCCGCAGATAGACCGTCGCCATCTCCCGGGAGGCACGCTCGATGAGCGACAGGAAGGGGTTGCCTTCACTCCGGACGCAGTAGAGTTCTGCCTCGCGCGATCGATAGCCGTTGACCAGCGAAACGATCTGCGATGCCTGTCCCGCGAAAGAGGCTTGGATGTACCCGATCGCCCGCCGGCCCAGCGCATCGTCACAGTCCAGCCGCGTCGTGATCACATGGGGCAGCCCGTGGCGCCAGCGGCTCGCGATGTAGGCGCGGCAGGCCTGCCGCAATCTCCTTTGGAACCATCCCTCCGGTGTCGGAGCCAGGAAGAGCGGGACCAGGCGCGGGCAAAGCCTGCGATAAACCGGGAGACGCCGGAGATGATGCCTCGGGGTTGCCGGGTCGAAGAAGACCAGCCACTCGAAGTCCTGGACGAGCTGGTTGGCCATGGATGGCAGGCAGTAGCGCTCGAACAGGCCGAGCCGCTCCTCCATCCAGCGCTCGGGGACCAGGGGATGGCCGTGCTTGTCCTGCTGGGCCGTGCTGTAGAGCCCGCAGTTGAAGCGTGTGACCACGTAGTGGGCGAAGGCGGCCCGGCTCATACCTGCGGCGGCGGCCAGTCGGACTGGGGAGGGGCGTCCGCAAATGGAGGTAACGGCGCGCGCTCGGCAAAGGCAGAGAGCGTGAGCGGCTGGAGCGCGAAACGACGCCCCGCCTGGAGCAGCCAATCGACGACATCGGCCGTGTCCTGAGGATTGCCGCTGCCGTCATGGAAAAGAAGCACCTTGCCGGCTACCGCGGCCAGGGCCAGCCTCTTCATCATCTCGATCCGCCCTGGAGAGGACCAGTCGCGCGGCGAGGTGTGCCAGGAGGCGACCTGGATGCCAAGGCTCCGCGCTGCCCTGAGGAAGGAGCCCGTGGCGATGCCGTAGGGCGGGCGCGCAAAGGCGGGACGGCGGCCGGTCGCCTCCTCCAGCCGGGCCGCCGACCGGGCGAGCCCGGCCGCGATCTCACGCGTCGTCAGCTCGGTCGTCGGCGTATGCACCCATCCGTGGAGCCCGATCTCGTGTCCGCTCTCCACCATGCGCTGGCAGAGCTCCCGATGGCGGGAGATCTCCCGGCCCAGCAGGAAGAAGGTTGCCGGAGCTCCGTAACGCTCAAGCACCTCGAGGATCAGAGGAGTTCCGAATGGATGCGGACCATCGTCGAAGGTCACGGCGAAGAAGCCGCCCGCTCCGTCGCCCGCGGGGGCACGGTCCTCCGGTGGCCCGTCCTCCGTGCCCGGCGCCAGCAGGTCGGCCCCCGGAGGACGTAGCTCGCCGGAGCTTCGCAGCGCCGACCTGACAAGGCCGGGGTGCTTCGACCTTAGGATTCGCGCGGACTTCCGGTTCTCCTGCTGGCGGCGGGGATCGCGCGGGTGGACCTGGTGGAGCGGCTCTGCGTCGGGAGCGCAGATCACGGTGGCTCCGCTCCGCTGGGCACGGGCTCCCAGGTCCCAGTCCTCCAGCGAGCGCATCGCCTCGTCGAAGCCGCCCAGATCCCAAAACATGCGCGCGGGGACGGAGAGGCTGCCGGCGCTCACCCGCATCCACCGGTGCGGATAACCCGCCAGCGTCTCGCCGAAGCGGAGGATCAGAGGCGCCCACCTCCACAGCCATGAGTCGGCCCCGGCCCCGGCCTGTGCCGCCCGCCACATGCCAACCTGGCCGGGATCAAGGAGGGAGAAGTCCCTGCGCATCGCGATCGAGGCGGCGGCGTGCTCCAGCCGTGGGTCGTTCTCCAGGAGGTCAAGGAGCTGCCTGAGCCGCGATACAGGCAGGCGGGCCGGCTCCACGTCTGTAAACACCCTCTGCCCAAGCACGTTGCCGACCACCAGGGCGGTATCCCCTGCCTCGGCATGGCGGTGCTCGTGGACCGACAAGACATCCGGCTGGACGATGTGATCGGAGTCGGAGAAGAAAAGCATCTCGCCCCGGGCAAGGCGGGCGCCCTGATTGCGGGCCCAAGCCGCGCCGCGCGATTCGGCGTTCCGGACGAGCCGGATCCGGGGATCGCCCTGCGCGAGCGCCTCCTCGATCGCCTCTCCCGAGCCGTCGTCCACGACCAGGATCTCGCCGTCCACCTCCGACCAGTCGCTCTCCATCCAGGAACGCAGTGAACGGCGCAGCCGGGCAGCTCCGTCGTGGACCGGGATGATCACGCTCCAGCTCCGCTCCGGTGGCCGTCGCCGTCGAGGCGTCAGCCGGCCGCGTAGAAATGCGCCCCTGAGCTGCACCGACAGCGAGCGTTGCGCGGCATTGGCCTCCAACCAGAGGATCCACAGCTTCGCCACGGCAGCCCGCATGGGCGTGCGCCGGCTCAGCGAGTCCGCCAAGACGCGGACGTTGCCCAGGATCTCCGGCAGATAGGCTACGGGGGCCACCCGCGCAACCCGCGACAGCATCAGCCGGTCTTCGAAGAAACGGCCCTCAAAGGGGTCGCGCGCGCTCCAGCCCCCAAGCCGGCGCAGCACCTCCACCCGGTAGGCCCTCGGGGATTGCACTCCCTTGTAGACGAGCAGCTCCCAGCCGTCCGCGGCCTGCCGGCCTTCCACCCGCCATACCCGGTCCCCCTGGTGCAGGCGCGGGCTGCTGTAGACGGCCCCGAGCGCGGGGTCCGC
>DASUNJ010000846.1:0-5514 GCA_036277235.1 Thermoanaerobaculia bacterium
TGTCGTAATCCGCGGAGCCCTTGGCTGCCGCGGTGAGGGCCGTGACCCGCGAGCCGACCACGTTGCCCTTGGCCAGCCGGTCTCCTCCGGACAGGGCGCCGCCTCCGCCGCAGCCCTCGCCGTCGGCGTAGCACTGGCCGAGTTGCGAGCCGTCCGGACGGTCCTGCGTGAGCAGCCGGCCGTCCTCGGCATAGG
This sequence comes from Thermoanaerobaculia bacterium, assembly GCA_036277235.1. Taxonomy (GTDB): domain Bacteria; phylum Acidobacteriota; class Thermoanaerobaculia; order Multivoradales; family UBA5704; genus DATMER01. Next base: position 196 of record DASUNJ010000846.1, read on the forward strand.
TGTAGGAGGTGTTGACCGGCAGTACGCCCAGGCCCTGCACCGGGAGGTCCTCGCGGCGCGCGACGATCCGGCCCTTGTTCAGCGTGTTCTGGATCTCGTGGCCCCACGGTGTCCGCAGCGTGACGCGGTCGGGCGGGAAAGCGCCGGAGTAGGAGAAGCCCCACTCCACCGAGGAGGTGGACGAGTTCACGTTATCGGGCGTGGGGAAGCCCATCGCGTCGACGCGGCCGGTGGCCGATTCGTAAGTGAAGCGCGCGCGCGGGACTCCGGACACGCCCTCCACGAAGTCCGGCATCCGCGACTCGCCCAGGCGCAGCTTCGCGAACTCGCCGTGCAGCAGCGCGCCGGCCGCCTCCTCGGAGGAGGTCACGCCGTCGGCCGGGTCGTAGCGGTACTCCAGCGTCGGGCGGTTGCCGCCCGTGTAGGAGAACGACGAGTAGTCGTCGACCGGGTTCTCGACCTCGGGCAGCTTCACCTTGGCCAGGCGGCGCTCGCCGTCGTACTCGTACTCCACCTTGCGGTCGGCGAAGTCGGTCACCGACTTCAGCAGGCCGTAGCGGATGCCGTCTCCACCCTCGGCCTCGGGCAGCGGGTCTTCGAAATACTCGAAGCGGTACTGGCGCTGCAGGTCGTCGACCACGGTCCGGAGCTGGCCGAACGGGTCGTAGCGGAACTGGATCCGGTTACCCTGCTCGCCCGACGTGCCGCCGCGGTAATGGCGGTCGGACGCTTCCACCAGCCGGCCCGTGCCGTCGAAGAGCGCCACGTCGTGCGTGCGGCCGATGAGCCGCCAACCCTGGCCGCCGGACAGCTTCTGGAGGCGCATGTAGACGCCGGCCGGCACGTAGTAGGAGCCGGCCTCGTCCTCCTCGTAGCCTTCGGGCGCCTCGGGCAGCGTGCGCGGGAAGAACCGCCAGACGTGGCCCATGCCGTCGTGGTACTCGACCTCGCCGGTCACCGGCAGCTCGCGCAGATGGGCGAACAGGCTCGCCGTCCATCCGGCGCTGCCGAACGCGCCGTAGCCGAGCATGCCGGAGCGGTAGGTGCGGTCGAGGGAGAACGGCAGGGCGCGGCCGTCGACCGAGTGATCGGTCGCGGCGAGCAGCACTTCGCCGCCGGGCATGGCCACGGAGACGCCGGCCTCGCCAGCGCCCCAGACGGCCGGGCTCTGCGCGGGCTCGGCCAGCGACACCTGGAGCGGCGACGGCACCGCGTCCGCCGGCCCGGCCACCTCGGCCAGGCCCGCGGGCAGCGGGTAGTTGCGGCCGCGCGCCTCGAAGAAGGCGATCGCTTCCTCGGTGGCAGCCTTCGTGGGGTTTCCGCCCTCGTCCGAGGCGAACAGGAAGGCGCGCACGTAGCGGCCGGCCAGCAGCTCCTCGACGTTCTCCAGGGCCGGATCGTTGCTCTGCGGATTCGGCAGGTAGTCGGGCCAGGCGCAGCGGCGGCACTGGGCCTCCTCGTCGTGCTTCTGGTCCGCCGGGTCGTCCTGGCGGCGGTAGCCGGAGCGCGCGCGCGGATCGGCGAGCAGCAGCACGGTCTCCACCGATTCGTAGAGGTGGTAGGCGGTGCCCAGCGGCCCGGACTCGCCTTCGAGCCCGGCAGCGCCCTCGTCGCTGCCCACGCCGACGCGGCGCAGGCGCACGATCACTTCGTTTTCCGGCCAGCCCGGTCCGCCCGGCAGCGCCACGGAGGGGCCGACGTCCTCCTGGCCCAGGCTCTCCTCGCCCGGAAGCGAGCGCAGGCTCTGCACCTTGGCGGTGAGCTCGGGTCCGAGCGATCCCGGCAGGGCCACACGCACCTTGAAGGCGGCCGTGCCCAGCTTCTCGTTGTCCTTGCGGTCGTCCCGCTCGTCCTCCAGCGACGCCTCCATGGGCGTGCCGAGCGGCACGAAACGGGAGGTCGGCCTGTGCACGCCGGAGATGGGACGGTCGTCCTCCTCGTCCTCGGCGCGGTAGAGCCCCGAGAGGACGAACTGCGCGCGGTCGAACGGCACCACCAGCGGGCCGTCCTCGGCGCCCCAGGTGTAGACGAGGCCGGTGCCGGCCGCGTCGATACCGAGCTGGTTCGTCGACCAGGGAGCATTCAGGGTGGCGACGGGCGTCGGCCTGGCGTCGAGATCGGGGCCGCCGTTGATCGAGGAGATGTCCCAGACGTCGATCACCGGCTTGCCGGTCTTCGCGTCGGTGCCGCCGGCGAAGAGCAGGTTGCGCACCGGGTCGACCTGCAGACGGAAGGCGCTGTGGTCCGGCACGGAGAGATGCCCCACGAGCGACGATCCGCCCAAGCCGGAGAAGAGCAGGCTGCGGGAGGAGACGTCGAAGACGTAGACGCCCGGCGCGCCCAGCGAGACGAAGAGCAGGTCGCCGCGCAGGCGCAGCGGAACGGCCGTCTCGGGCGGAGCCTGGAAGGTGCCGGAGAGGTCGCCGTGGACGCCGCGGTAGATCCACTCCACGTCGTTGGCAAGGGCCACGTCGCGCAGCATGACGTTCTGCCCGTTCACGGTCTGGATGCAGCCCGCGAGGTCCGAGAACTGGAGCGCTTCGGGACCCTCGGCGGTGCCGAGCAGGCCGTTCTCCACTCCGCCGGGCGAGGTCTCGGTGGAGCGCGTGTGGAGCGCCCCGACGCGGGTCAGCGGCGAATAGATGTCGATGAAGCCGGCGCCGCGGCAATCTCCCGTTTCACAGCCCGTCCGCCCGTGCGTCACCAGGGCAGCCGTCATGCGGATGCCCTCGAGGTCGATGCTCGCGGGAGCGCAGGAGGGAAACTCGAGCTGCTGGCCCTCGAACTTGCCGAGCCGCCGTCCGCACTGCCCGCCGCCCGGGGTCTGGAAGGGCTGCAGCAGGCGGTAGAAGCGGTTCAAGTCCACCACCGTGATGCCGCTGCCGAGGAGCGCTACGTGGCCCAGCGTGCGCAGGTTGTAGCGCACCCGGAGCTGGTCCCCCTTGCGGGCGCGCACCCCGGTGACGACGGCCTTGCCGTTGCCCACGCCGCCGTCCGGCCACGGGTTCTCGACGTCGATCGACCAGGCCTGGCCGGTGGTCAGGTTGTCGATCGTGACCCGCTGATAGCGGTCGTAGTCCTCCTCGCCGTTGCAGACCTTCTTGCGCCACTCGGCGACCGCCGGCTCCGGCACCGTGCCGGGCACGAGGCTGGGCTCGAGCTCTCCGTCCTGCGAGCGGGTCAGGGTCGACTCGAGGGCGACGTTGAAGGTGTAGATCCCCTCGGCGTCGGGGATGAGTGCGCCGAAGCCGCCGGCGTAGACCTGCGCGAAGTCGGCCAGCTCCAGCGTGCGCCCCTTCTCGTCCTGGGCGAGCACGGACATCTTCATCGGCGTGGCCTCGGGCATCGTGCCGAGGGCCAGCCACTCGGAGGCGGTGGTGCCGGACGTGGTGCCGAGCGCGTAGGAGACGCGCACCGAGCCCTCGACCCCTTCGAAGCAGGGAAGCCCCGCGGCCCAGGACGGCGGCGACACGCACTCCGCGTCGGCGTCGCGCACGTCCTCCAGACGCATCGCCTTGATGCCCCAGGTCATGCCGAAGAGGCCGGCGTAGAAGATGCGGTTGTGCCCGTCGGTGGCGAGCGCGCGGGTCGCGGACTGCACCCCCTTGTTCTTGACGGCGTAGCGGCGCAAACCCTCTTCGTCCGAGGCGCGGCTCACGTCGACCGCCAGCAGGTCGCCGGTCTCGGAAGCCACCAGCAGCAGGTTGCCGAGCTTGAGCATGTCGCGCGCGACGCTGGAGGTGCCGAACGCGTCGCCGGGCAGCTCGGAAATGGGATCGCCCGGGACCTCGCGGGTGGCGAACTCGAAACGGGTGGGAGCCGTCTGCCAGTATGCGAGCACCGAGCCCTCGGGGTCGTCGACCGTGATCGCGGACGGCACGATCTCCAGCCGGAAGCGGTGGCCGGCGGCCAGCGCGGAGAGGGGCAGGATGACCAGGCGGCTGCGCTGGTCGACCTGGTCGAGCGCGAGCGCCACCTTCTTCGGATAGCCGGCCTCCGTGGCGCTGCCGCAGCCCGCCGGGTCGAGCGGCCCGAGGTCGTGCAGGCGGGCCACCTCGTCGACAGGGCGGCCGGTGACGTCTTCCAGCGGCTGGTCGAACTGCAGCTCGAACTGATCGAGGGCGGCCGCGTCGAGCCCGCCGGGAGAGACCACGACGAGCATGTCGTCGCTGCCGTTCATCGCCGGCAGGGTCCACGGCGCGTCCGGATCGCAGACGCTCACGGTGGGGCCCGCGATCGGCGCCTCCGGCTCCGGCTCGGGCTCGGTTTCCTCAGCCGGCGGCTCGGGCGTCGTCGGGGAGAGGTCGTAGAGCGCGACCGTGGTGCCGGCCGGCATCTTGAAGCCGGCCGCGGACGAGACGGTCACCGCTCCCGTGTTGTCGGCCTCCATCTCGATCTCGAGCGAGATGCGGGCGGTGTCCTCCGGCTCAGGCGCCGCCAGCCGGTAGAGCTGGAACGGCCGCGCGTCGAGCAGCAGCGGGCGCACCGCCTGGCCGCTCCCGAGGAAGCCGACGCTGATCAGGTCCTGTGCGTCGCCCACCGGATCGTAGGTCTGGCGCGCCAGCACCCAGCCGGTGGCGGTGTCGCGGCGAGTCAGCTCCAGCGGCTCGGTGGAGATCACCGGCAGCACGAAGCCGCCGTTCCAGTCGTGGGGCACCGGCAGGTAGACCCACATGTCCGCCAGGTTGTTGAAGATCGCCTCCTGCGCGATGCCCAGCATCATCGGGAAGGGCTGCGCCAGGCCGGAGATCAGCGACCAGCTCACTCCCATCTCGTACATGAACGCGGCGTGGGAGCGGAGCGTGAACTCCATCATCATCGACTGCAGGAAGCACCTCGGCAGCCCCTCCTGGCGAGCCTTCTGGCAGGTGCTCTTGGCGCTGCCGGCCGCGAGCCGCATGCCGCCGCTGCGCGCAGGACCGGTCAGCGCGCCGGGCTCCGGCTCGGGCTGGAGGGAAGGGTCGTTGGAGAGGTAGCGCTGGCCGTCGCGCTCCATCACGCCGCCCACGGAGAGGATCTGCAGCCGCCGGCCCCAGGGGAGATTGACCGGCTGGCCGATGAACACCTGGGCGCCGTCGGCGGCGTTGGCCGGAGCGGGCACGGAGAGGCGCAGCGTCTCCGCGGCCTCGCCTTCGAAGTCCACGTCGACGAACGCGCCCAGGCCGAGCCCCTGCGGCACGGGCAGGCCCAGCGCCGAGGGCTGCAGGAGACGCACGCGCACCAGCGTCGGCTTGGAGAAGGCGCCGGCCGGCACGTCCACCACCAGCCCCTCGGCGCTGCGGAAGGTCACGGCCTCGCCCGGCGGGGCCACGAAGCCGA
>DASUNJ010000847.1:0-5627 GCA_036277235.1 Thermoanaerobaculia bacterium
CCCAAGGATTCGGAGGCGGAGGGCGACGCGGAGGTGATAGGGGAGTGGGCCCCGGAGGAGTTGAATCAGCTCTGGGAGTTCCTCATCGATGCGGCTCAGCAGGTGGACCACTTCTATGTAGTGGCGAGCTGCCGCTACCGAAACCCGAGCTACGCCGGTGCTCTGCTGCCGGTCTCGCCCCTACCACCGGACGCCCTCTTCCGCTTGATGAGTTGGTTTCCAGCGCTCCGCCGACTGAGCCTCGAAAGTCGGGCGAGGCTGGTCGAGCGCCTCGCCGGCCACCCGCGAGCTGTCGAGTACGCCGACGATCTGCTCGCCCATGCCTTGGCCGAGTGGGAGAACCGCTACGGCCCCTGGCAAGGAGGGGATCCGGAGCAAGAATGGGCTGAATTGGTGGAGCCGGTGCTACCGAAGGTCCGGGATAAGCTCCAGGCGAATCTACTCTTGGCCGAGATCTGGGATCGAGTGCTTGCTGATCGCGAGCGGCAGATGCTCTACCGGATGACCCTCCTGCGCCGACCATGGCAGTGGCCGCTTATGTCGGTGCTAGGAGAGGAAGGAGAGGGGGACGAGGCGGTTTTCACGACAGCGGAGCGCCTGCGCAGGACGTCTCTGCTTGAGCAGGTGGAAGTTATCACGCGAGTAAAGGGTGAGAAGTTCGCCCCAGTGCGTCACTTTATTCTCCATCCAGCTACGGTCCAACTCGTTCGATACAGGTTCGTGGAGGAGGAGGCACCGCGAAGAGCCGTCCACCGCCGACTAGGAGATTATCTGGAAGGAGAGGCGAACACGTCGCATTCCATTGAGTTGCTCCTCGAGGCCGGGTATCATCTCTTTCAGGCCGGAGAGTACGACCGCGCACTTGAGGTACTGGATTCTGCATCGGATGGGCTTCAGAACAGTGGACGAGTTCGAGAGGGGCTACTGATCCTTGAGCCTTTTCTGACCGAGCAGACCAAAGGAGCGTTGGCGCCCATGCGCAGGGAAAGCCTGCTTGGCAGGCTAGCGCAGGCGTACCACCGATTGGGCGAGTCAGATCAGACAATCGAGTACGGCGAGCAGCAGATGGAGATTGCTCGCGAGATCGGGGATCGCGAGGGCGAAGGCGACGCTCTCATGATGTTGGGTGTGGCGTATACGGATTTGGGTGAAGTGGAGAAGGCGATCACCTACTGCGAGCAGGCACTGGTAATCCATCAGCAGATCGGCGACCGTCAAGGGGAGAGTGGCGATCTCGGAAATTTAGGACTCGGCTACTTCCACCTGGGCAAGTTTGAAGAAGCGATTGGGTACTTTGAGCAGACGCTGTTGATCCATCGCGAGATCGGAGACCGCAGGGGGGAAGGCAACGACCTAGGGAATCTAGGTTTGGCATACATGAGCTTGCACAAGATAGAGAGAGCAATTACCCACTTTGAGCAGCGACTGGGAATCGCTCGCGAGATTGGGGACCGTCGGGGCGAAGAAAAGGTTCTCGGCAACTTAGGGACCGCCTACATGCAATTGGGCAAGGTTGCGACGGCTATCGGGTACTACGAGCAGGCATTGGTGATCGATCGCGAGATCGGAGACCGCAGGGGGGAAGCCGCTGATTTAGGGAACTTGGGGATTACTTACATGATCCTCGGGGAGACCAACAAGGCGGTTGCATTGCTGGAGCAGGCCTTGGCCATTGGGCGGGCTATCAAGGATCCTCTGATTATTCGCAAGACTTCAGCAGCGTTGGAAAGCCTACGTTCCGGCGCCTGACCATGCACCCCGCCGACCACGAAATCCTCAAGCACTTCCGCCAGATCCGCCGGCGGACCATCGACCTCGTGGAGCGCATCCCCGAGGAGATGCTGAACCGGCAGGCCGACGGCGAAGCCATCCCCCTGGGTAAGCTCTTCAAGCACATCGCCTACACCGTGGATTCGTGGATGGATGACTTCCTCCAGGACGGCAAGGGCAGGCCCAAGTATCAGGACGACAAGGCCTCCATCCTGGCCGCCCTGGAGTCCACCGCCGACCGCCTGGTCTCCTTCTTCGAGGCAGACGACGGCCAGCGCATGGGGCAGGAGCACCCCACGATGCTCGACGACGGCGTCACCCCCGTGGTCTGGACCGGCCGCGACCGCGTCCTCTATCTCACCGATCACGAGGTCCACCACCGCGGCAAGATCGTTCTCGCCCTGCGCCAGTGGGGCTTCGGGGACATCCCGCCGATGCCGCTGGACTGGTAGAATCTATATAGGAGAGCCTCGCTATGCCCTATCCTGCGCCCCGGTTTTTGCAGTGGCTTGGACTCGGCCGTCAGGCGCCCGAGAACCCGAAACCGCGCTTCCGCTCGGATGAGGATCTCTGGAACTGAGCACATGCCTACCACGTGACCCAGCACTCCTCTCTCTCGCCGGAACGCTGGTCGGCGTTCAACCTCGACCAGCAGATCCTGATGATCGGCAACGAGATGAACCGGGCCTCCCGCTGGATGCGTCCCGAGGACCGGGCTAGCCTGAATCTGTCTTATGAGCGCATCCTGCGGCTGGTCGATCTCACGGTCGAGGTCAACAGCCGACCCTCCCTGCGGCGAGAGCTCCTCCGCTGGCGGGATCTCATCGCGGAGCTCTACATCCACCCCGAGGCGGACCCCGCCGCGCACGCCGCCGCGTTCCGGGCTCTGCTGCTCTTCACTCCGGTCGCGGCTCAGCAGATTCCTTACGTGCTGAGCTGACCATAGACTGCGTTCACCTGGCCGAGCACCACTCCATGGACCATCCAACCCCGATCCGCCCCGAGGAACACGCCGTCTACGACTCCGAGAGAATGGGGAAGGCGACGCTCTTCCAGTCCGACCGGCTCCTCGTGGGCCTCAACGCTTTCGAGCCGGGCCAGGAGCACCGCTTGCACGCCCATTCCGGGATGGACAAGGTCTATCACGTGCTCTCGGGTCGTGGCGTCTTTCTCCTCGAAGGCCGCGAGGAGCCGATGGCGGCTGGCACCCTGCTCATCGCCCCGGCGGAGGTGCCGCACGGCATCCGCAATACCGGGACGGATCGGTTGCTGGTGCTGGCGATCCTTGCGCCGTCGCCCTAGTGTTCCCTCCGGACAACTGTCCGCCCGTCCGCCCGGACACCTGTCAACCGGACGCTCCCGCGGACGGCTGTCCGATCCCGTAAATCATCTTCTTTCAATTGGTTCCGTGGATTGTCCGCCATGGCACAGCCGTTGCTCTTCTGGCTGCCTGTCATGATTCAACAATCCGACTCCATGGACGTCATCCTCGAGAAGCCCTCCGGCCTGTCGCGCCGGAGCAAGATCCTCATCGGGGCGGCCGTGGTGCTGATCCTTTCCCTCATCCCGCTCTGGCCCGCGTTGCAGCGATGGTCCCGGGCGGACCAGTCGGTCGACCTCGCCCGGCTCCGCACCGCCACCGTCACACGGGGCGACCTGGAGCGCGACGTGGCCGCCGATGGACGGATCGTCGCCGCAAACCATCCCCGTCTCTACAGTCCGGCCGAGGGCACCGTCGCCCTCCGTGTCCGCGCCGGACAGACCGTGATCAAGGGACAGGCGCTCGCCACGATCGAGAGCCCCGAGCTGGAATCCCAGCTCGCCCAGGAGCGCTCGCGCCTCCAGTCGCTCGAATCCGAGCTGGGCCGCGCCCGCATCTCCGCCCGGCAGCAGAACGTCGGCAACGACCAGACCGCCGAGCTGCGCCGGGTGCGCCTCGAAGCCGCCCGCCGCGAGCTGCAGCGCGCCGAGAAGCTGCGCTCCGAGGGCCTCCTGAACGAGGTCGAGCACGAGCGCGCCAAGGACGCCGTCCGCCTCGCCGAGGTCGAGCTGGAGCAGTCCCGCCAGGGCTCCCGCCTGCAGCGCGAGGCCCTGGACTTCGAGGTCACCGACAGCTCGCGCCAGGTGGAGCGCCAGCGCCTGGTGGTCTCCGAGCTCGAGCGCCGCGTGCGCGAGCTCGCCGTGGTCGCCCCGTTCGACGGCCAGGTGGCCACGGTCGACGTGGATGACCGCCAGGCGGTGAGCGCCAACGCGCCGCTGCTCACCGTGGTCGACCTCTCCACCTACGAGGTCGAGATCCGCATCCCGGAGGCCTACGCCGACGAGATGGTCCCCGGCACGCGGGTCGAGATCGACTATGCCGGCCGCAAGTTCCCCGGCACCCTCACCGCCGTCTCGCCCGAGGTGCGCGAGAGCCAGGTGGAGGGGACGGTGGCGTTCGGGGACCGGCCTCCGGAGGGGCTGCGCCAGAACCAGCGCGTTTCGGTGCGGCTCGTGCTCGACCGCCGCGCCAACGTGCTCAAGGTGCCCCGCGGACCGTTCCTGGAGAGCGGCGGCGGGCGCAAGGTGTACGTGCTCGAAGACGGCCTCGCCACTTTGCAGGACATCCGCACCGGCGCCATGAGCGTCGGCGAGGTCGAGATCCTGGAAGGGCTGGCCGAGGGCGACCAGATCCTGCTTACCGATACGCAACAGTTCCAGGGCGCAGAGTCCGTCCTGGTCCGCCAATAGGAGAACGAACGTGCTCAAGATGGACAACGTGACCAGGATCTACCGCACCGGCCTCGTGGAGACCCGGGCGCTGCGCGACTTCTCCCTGGAGGTGGAAGAGGGAGAGTTCGTCACCATCACCGGCCCGTCGGGCTCGGGCAAGACGACCTTTCTGAACGTCGCCGGCCTGCTCGACACGTTCGACCAGGGCCAGTATTTCCTCGACGGGAAGGATGTCAGCCGCCACTCGGATACGCAGATGTCGCGCATCCGCAATGAAAAGATCGGCTTCATCTTCCAGAGCTTCAACCTGATCCCGGACCTCGACGTGTTCGACAACATCGACGTGCCGCTGCGCTATAGAAAGCTTTCCGGCAAGGATCGCAAGGAGCGCATCGAGCGTGCCGCGACGCAGGTGGGGCTCTCGTCGCGCCTCCGCCACCTGCCGTCCCAGCTTTCGGGCGGCCAGCAGCAGCGCGTCGCGATCGCCCGCGTGCTGGCCGGCGATCCCAAGCTGATCCTGGCTGACGAGCCCACCGGCAACCTCGATTCGACCATGGCGCGGGAGATCATGGACATCCTGGAGGACATCAACAGCCGCGGCACCACGCTGATCGTGGTGACCCACAACCCCGAGCACGCGGCGCGCGCCCACCGGCAGCTCCACATCGCGGACGGCCGCATGGTCGATCTCGAGCGCATCTCGCCTTTCCCGCTGAACCGGTCGGCGCATGCCGCCGATACCGCCGTGGTCCCGGCGAACTAGGAGGGATGGAAAGATGCTCGCCTACAACCTCCGCCTGGCCTGGAAGAGCCTGCGTCGCAACCCGATCCTGTCGGTGCTGATCGTCGGCGGCATCGCGCTCGGCGTGGCCATCTCGACGGCCTTCATCACGGTTTATCACGTGTTCTCCGCGGACCCGATCCCGAACAAGAGCGCGGCGCTCCACTACGTGCAGATGGACAACTGGGATCCCAAGGCGCCGCCCCATCCGGGCTTCGGCGCGATGCCGCCGCAGCTCACCTATCGCGACGCGCGGGCGATCATGCGCAGCAAGATCCCCGTCCGCCAGACCGCCAACTTCAGAGCGGCCCTGTATGTCTTCCCCGACGATCCGCGCGTCCGGCCCTCCCAGGAGCAGGCGCGG
>DASUNJ010000848.1:0-2806 GCA_036277235.1 Thermoanaerobaculia bacterium
AGCACCGGCAGCTTCGACTGGGAGAGCGCATTGGTCACCGGATGGTCGCCGTAGTCGTCGGAGTACAGGGTGGCCGCGGTGAAGCCCGGGATCGTCTTCTGCGGATCGATCACGATGTCGTTGCCGAGCTTCACGCCGAACTGCCCCAGCCAGCTCTCGAAGCCGGTGGGCGTCAGGCCGGTGCCCTCGGTCTGCCCCAGCGTGGGCTCGACGAGCGCCAGCACGCGCCCGCCGCCGTTCAGATAGCCGGCCAGCGCGCTCAGCTCGGGCTGCAGGAACGGGCTGCGCGGGCCGGCGACCACCACCAGGTCCGTGCCGGGTGGCACCGCGGTCTTGCCGAGCGCCGACCACTCCTCGACGTCGAAGTTGTCGGCGCCGAGGAGTTGCTGGATGCCGGCGAGCCCCTCCGGCCCCTGGTCGTCGAGCGAGCGCTCGCCGTGGCCGGTGGTGAAGATCACCTTGGGCTTCCGCCCCTCGCCGAGCTGGAGGACGGCACCGGTGAAGAGCTGCTCCCCCTTGAACCCGGAGACCGTCGGCGCCTGGCCCATCTGCATGCCGGAGAAGTCGAGCTCCGCGAGGTCGTTGCTCGGGATCACCCGCTTGTCCTTGCCGCTCGCCACCACCACGCCGTAGCCCGAGATCTGGTACTGCTGGATGAGCCGCTCGGCCTCCATGCGGTCCCTCTGCGGATCGACGTAGCGCACCTTCACCCGCTGCGACGCGGCGTCGTACTGCGTCAGCAGCTCGCGCACCGGCTCGTAGAGCTCGTCGCCGGGCTGCAGGAAGACGATGAAGTCCACGTCCTTGTCGAGATCGCGGACCACGTTCTCCGATTTCTCCGAAAGCGTGTACAGGCGGCTGGACGTCCAGTCGAACCGCTTGTGGTACTTGTGGCCGAAGTAGTTGACGATCACGAGCAGGGCCGCCATGAGCAGGACCCCCGCCGAGAGGGTCCCCGTCCGCACGAGCCAGCGCCGGTTCACGTTCTCCATCTGGGTCATCTCCACTTCTTGTCTTCGAGCGCCCGGCTCGCCAGGAACAGGAAGAAAAGGGTCGCCGACACGTAGAAGACCAGGCGGCGGGTGTCCACGATGCCGCGCGAGAGCTCCTGGAGGTGCTCGGCCATATCCATGTAGGAAAGCGCCTGCCGGAGCCCCTCGCCGGTAAACACCTGGCTGAGCAGAGGCAGCAGGAGCAGCAGGAGCAGCAGCACAGCCGTGACCATCGCGGATGCCAACTGGCTGCTCGTCATGGCCGAAGCGAAGATGCCGATCGCCAGGAAGAGAGCTCCGATCAGCATGACGGCAAAATAACCGGCTGCCACGGGCCCCCAATCGACCTCGCTATGGCGTTCGACGATGGCGGCATAGATGAGGGTCGGCAGCCAGAGGAGCAGGAAAAACGAGAGGACTGCCAGATACTTGCCGCCGATTACCTGACCCTCTGTCACGGGAGCGGTCATGAGCACTTCGATGGAGCCGCTTCGGAGCTCCTCGCTGACCAGCCTCATGGTCAACACCACACCCAGGATGAGCAGGAGCAGGAGCGTGATGCCGCCGAAAAAGAAGGTCATGGGCGGGCCCGCGGGTGCCGCCGGGTTGCTCAGCGCATTCACGAGAAAGGCAAAGACGAAGCCGTTGACCAGCAGGAAGAAGAACATCACGACGTAGGCGAGCGGTGAGACGAAGTACGCCCGCAGCTCGCGCAGGTAGGTTGCCCAGACCGCTCTCATGCCGTCACCTCTTCGTGCGGAGCCAGGGAATCGGATTCTTGCGCCGTGTCGTGGGTGGTCAGGCGGACGAACACGTCCTCCAGGGTGGCGCGCTCGCGGGCCAGCTCCAGCAGCACCCAGCCGCGCTCGACCGCCGCGCGGAAGACCTCCTCGCGCACGTCGGTCCCGGCCTCGTGCTCGACGACGAGCCCCTCGCCCATCCCGCGGACGGCGACGACCCCCTCGATCTGCCTGAGCGCCTCGGCCGCTTCCGCGGGAGCGCCCTTGAGCGTGACCCGCAGGCCGGGGTTGCCCACCCAGCTCTCGCGCAGGCTCTCGGGCGTGCCCTCGACGACGATGCGCCCGCGGTCGATGATCATGACCCGGTGGCAGAGCAGCTCCACCTCGGGGAGGATGTGGGTCGAGAGCAGCAGCGTCCGCTCCCGGCCGAGCTCGCGGATCAGCTCGCGGATGGCGATGATCTGCTTGGGATCGAGCCCGACCGTGGGCTCGTCCAGGACCAGCACCCGCGGCCGGTGGAGGATGGCGGTGGCGAGCCCCACGCGCTGGCGGTAGCCCTTGGAGAGCGTGCCGAGGATCTGGCGCCGCACGTCGGTGAGCAGGCAGCGGTCGACCGCGTTCCCGATCGCCTCGCGGGTCTCGGCGCGGGAGAGCCCCTCCAGCCGGGCGCGGTAGGCCAGGTACTCCTCCACCCGCATCTCGTTGTAGAGGGCCACGTTCTCCGGCAGGTAGCCCACCTGGCGGCGGGCCTCGCGGGGGGACTCGAACAGGTCCTTGCCCGCGACCGTCACCTTGCCGCTGGTGGGCGGCAGGAAGCCGGTGATCATGCGGATCGTGGTGGTCTTGCCCGCGCCGTTCGGGCCGAGCAACCCGAAGACGGAGCCCTGGCGAATGCGAAGATCCACGCCGTCGAGGGCGCGGGTGTCGCCGAAGCTCTTGGCGAGGCCGCGGGTCTCGATCGCGTCGGTCATAGAGTCACCTCGACAATGCTGCGCGCGCCTGTTGCTCCAGCGGCAGCAGCGCTTCATAGATCATGCGGTGGACCGGCACCTCGACGCCGAGCCGCAAACCGAG
>DASUNJ010000849.1:0-8386 GCA_036277235.1 Thermoanaerobaculia bacterium
CTAACGACTCCCCCCGGCGTACGGACCGTCCGTACGCCGGTGCGAACCGTCCGCACCGCTGGGCGAGAGACTCCGAAGGACGTGCGGACCGCTCACACCGCTGTACGGACGGTTGGGGCGACGGGGCGACCAGCTCCGACCGCGGGGCGAGCCGCTCTTTTCCCCCTCCGAATGATCCGTACAGAGGTGCGAGCCATCCGTACCGCAGGACGAGACGCTCCCACCGCTTCCCGAGCCGTCGTATGCTTCCACCAGGAGGCTCCCAATGACCCGAGAGGAATTCGAAGAGCGCAAGCGCGCGCTGGAGGCGCAGCACCTCGCAGACATCGCCCTGATGAACGTGGCCCACCAGGCCCGCATGCGAACCCTCGAGGATCTCTGGCAGAACACCGGCTCCCCCACCGTGAGCTCGCAGGTCCACGAACCGGCCTCCGTGCCTCCAACTCCCCAGCCGACGCCGGCCCGGAAGCGCGAACGATTCAGCGTCCTGAACGACCTCGCCCAGGCGCTTCCCGAGCTTCCCGAGACGTTCGACAAGCACGACATCGTCCGCGCTCTGGGCTATGAGCCCTCCCGCGCCACGCTGTTCCGCGCGCTCCTCGCTCTCAGCAAGGAAGGACGGATCGACACCGTGAGCTCCAGCATCGGCGGCGCCACCACCCGCCATCGCAAGCTCGCTCCGGCCGGCTGAAGGCGCGGCCTTGCGTCTGTCCCGCTAAAATCTTCCCCCTTCCGGGGAATGGACGAAACTCCTGTAGAGTTCTATGATGTGAGTGCCGAGCACTCAAAAGAAGCCGCTCGAAGGCACGAGGCTCGCATCGACTGATCGGACGGGAGGAAGATTCCTTGGACTACAAGGACTATTACGCGATCCTCGGAGTCAAGAAAGACGCTCCCGAGGACGAGATCCAGAAGGCGTACCGGAAGCTGGCGCGCAAGTTCCACCCGGACGTCAACAAGGCCCCCGAGGCCGAGATGAAGTTCAAGGAGATCGGCGAGGCTTACGAGGTCCTCAAGGACCCGGACAAGCGCCAGAAGTACGACCAGTACGGCTCCGCCTGGAAACGGGCGCAGCAGACCGGCGGCGCTCCCCCGGGTTGGGAAGGGTTTGACTTCGGACAGGGCGGCGGCTTCGGCGGGGGCAGCGGAGACTTCAGCTCGTTCTTCGACATGCTGTTCGGCGGCGGCCGGGCGGGTGCCCGGGGAGGCCGGGGAGCCGGTTTTTCCGGGTTCGGGGGCCAAGGGTTCGGCGGGCAGGGTTTCGGCGGAGGTGGCGACACCGAGGCCACGATCAAGCTCAGCCTGGAAGAGGCCGTGCGCGGGGGCAAGCGGGAGATCACGCTCTCGGACCCCAACACCGGACAGCGCAAGACGCTGTCGGTCCGCATCCCCGAAGGGGTGCGGGCGGGCCAGCGCATCCGGCTCGCCGGCCAGGGCCAGCCCGGCATGAACGGCCAGGCGGGCGACCTCTATCTCAAGATCGAGGTCGAGCCCGACCCGCGCTACAAGGTGGACGGAGCCAACCTCCAGACCACCGTGGCGGTCACCCCCTGGGAGGCCGCCCTCGGCGGCGACGCCGAGGTCCAGACGCTCGACGGTCCCGTGCGGGTCAAAATCCCGGCGGGCTCGTCCACAGGCAAAAGAATCCGCCTGCGCGGCCGGGGTCTCCCCCAGGCCGGCGGCGAGAAGGGTGATCTCTTGGCAGAGATCCGCATCGTGGTCCCGGAGACGCTTTCGGAGCGCGAGCGCGAGCTGTTCGAGCAGCTCGCGGAGGCGTCCGACTTCCGGGCACGCTGATGTAGGGGCCGGGCTTGCCCCCGCCCGGGAGGGGGTAAACCCCTCCCCTACATCCAGAAGGCGGGTTCAAGGAATTTCAAGAAGGACAAGGAGAGGCTCATGGACATCAACAAACTGACTCAGAAGTCGCAGGAGGCGCTGCAGGCGGCCCAAACGAAGGGGCTCCGGTACGGCCACCAGGAGGTGGATGCCGAGCACCTGCTTCTGGCGCTTCTGGAGCAGCCGGAGGGGCTCGTCCCCCGCCTGCTCGCGCGGATGGACGTGCCGGTCGAGCCGCTCCGGTCCGAGGTCGAGCGCGAGCTCGAGCGCAGGCCCCGCGTGTCGGGGCCGGGCGCCGAGGCCGGCAAGATCTATCTCACCAGCCGGATGCAGCAGGTCTTCCTGAGCGCCGAGGACGAGGCCAGGCGCCTCAAGGACGAGTACGTCTCGGTCGAGCACCTGCTCATCGCGCTCGCCGAGGAGCAGGGCGCGGCCGGGCGCATCCTGAAGACTTTCAATGTCACCCGCGACGCCGTCCTCGCGGCCCTCACGGCCGTGCGCGGCAACCAGCGGGTGACGAGCGCCATGCCCGAGGTGGCCTACGAGGCCCTGGAGAAGTACGGGGTCGATCTCGTCTCCCAGGCGCGGCGCGGCAAGCTCGACCCGGTGATCGGCCGCGACGCCGAGATCCGGCGCGTCATCCGCATCCTGTCGCGCAAGACCAAGAACAACCCGGTGCTCATCGGCGAGCCCGGCGTGGGCAAGACGGCCATCGTCGAGGGCCTGGCGCAGCGCATCGTCCGCGGCGACGTGCCCGAGTGGCTCAAGGACCGCGCCCTGTTCTCGCTCGACATGGGCTCGCTCATCGCCGGCGCCAAGTACCGCGGCGAGTTCGAGGAGCGGCTCAAGGCCGTGCTCAACGAGATCAAGCAGAGCGAGGGACGCATCCTGCTCTTCATCGACGAGCTGCACAACATCGTCGGCGCCGGCAAGACGGAGGGCTCGACCGACGCGGGCAACCTGCTCAAGCCCATGCTCGCCCGCGGCGAGCTGCACTGCATCGGCGCCACGACGCTCGACGAGTACCGCAAGCACATCGAGAAGGACGCGGCCCTGGAGCGGCGCTTCCAGCCGGTGACCGTCGATCCGCCCACGGTCGAGGACACGGTCTCGATCCTCCGCGGCCTGCGCGAGCGCTTCGAGATCCACCACGGCGTGCGCATCCAGGACAACGCCCTGGTGGCCGCGGCGGTGCTCTCGAACCGCTACATCACCGACCGTTTCCTGCCCGACAAGGCCATCGACCTGATCGACGAGGCCAGCGCCATGCTGCGCACCGAGATCGACTCCATGCCGCAGGAGCTCGACGAGGTGACCCGGCGCGTCATGCAGCTCGAGATCGAGGAGGCCGCGCTCAAAAAGGAAAAGGACAAGGCGAGCCAGGACCGTCTGGAGGATCTCCGGCGCGAGCTGGCGGACCTGAAGGCGAAGTCGGACTCCATGCGCGCCCAGTGGGAGGCCGAGAAGGCGGCGATCCAGGAGGTCCGGGCGCTGCGCGAGCAGATCGAGCAGGTGCGGCGCGAGATCGAGGCGGCCGAGCGGGCCTACGACCTGAACCGCGGCGCCGAGCTGCGCTACGGCCAGCTACCCCAGCTCGAGGGGCAGCTCCGCGAGAGGGAGTCCCAGCTCGAAGACAAGCAGAAGAGCGGCGGGCAGCTTCTGCGCGAGGAGGTCACCGAGGAGGAGGTGGCGGAGATCGTCTCCCGCTGGACCGGCATCCCCGTGACCCGTCTCGTCGAGGGCGAGCGCGACAAGCTGCTGCGCATGGAGGAGATCCTGCACGCGCGGGTCGTGGGCCAGGAGGAGGCGGTCAAGCTCGTGGCGGACGCGGTCATCCGCGCCCGCGCCGGAATCAAGGACCCGCGGCGTCCGATCGGCTCATTCATCTTCCTGGGCCCGACCGGCGTGGGCAAGACCGAGCTGGCGAAGACGCTGGCGCATACGCTCTTCGACAGCGAGGAGAACATCATCCGCATCGACATGAGCGAGTACATGGAGCGGCACACGGTATCGCGGCTCATCGGCGCCCCGCCGGGCTACGTGGGCTACGAGGAGGGCGGTCAGCTCACCGAGGCGGTGCGGCGCAAGCCGTACTCGGTCATCCTCTTCGACGAGATCGAGAAGGCCCACAACGACGTGTTCAACGTGCTCCTGCAGATCCTCGACGACGGCCGGGTGACCGACTCGCAAGGCCACACGGTGGACTTCAAGAACACCGTGATCATTATGACCTCGAACATCGGCTCGACCCATCTCCTGGAGGGGGTGATGCCGAACGGTGAGATCACCGAGGGAGCGAGGAACGCGGTGATACGGGAGCTGCGCACACACTTCCGGCCCGAGTTCCTGAACCGGGTGGACGACATCGTCCTCTTCCGGCCGCTGCGCCTGGGCGAGATCAAGCTGATCGTCGACCTGCAGACCGAGGACCTGCGCCGGCGTCTGATCGACCGCGGCGTACGTCTGGAGCTGACCGACGCCGCCCGCGAATTCGTAGCGCGGCAGGGCTTCGACCCCGTCTACGGCGCCCGTCCGCTGAAGCGCTTCCTGCAGCACGAGTTGGAGAGCCGCATCGGCAGGGCTCTGGTGGCCGGAGAGGTCCGCGACGGCGCCCTGCTGCGGGTGGACGTGAAGGACGGCGGGCTTGCCGTGGGGATCGAGAATCCTGTGCCGAAGGAGACGGAGGTGGCGGTGGGGGCCTGACGCCCTTCGCTCCGGAGGAGCGACACCCGTCTAGCCTGGGGTTTCAACCCCAGGCGACGGCGGACGCCTGCAATCTCGCCCCGCAACGCGGACGCCCACGCCCTCCGTCCGCGAAGGTGGCCTGCATCCCCGCCTGGGGTTGAAACCCCAGGCTAGACGGGTACAGCCCTTTCCAGGGCTGCTCCACCACCCATCCGAGCCCCGGCTCCGACCGGGTGTTCTTATTGAATTTTTCTTGAGGGCTTGCATTTCCTGGGCAATCTGCATCAATCTTGTCCAGGGAACTCTGCAATTGGGGGTGTTTACAGGGATGAAGGGATGGGGCCTGCCCTGGCTTTTCCTGGGGCTTGCCGGTAGTGGCATTGGTCCGGTTGCGGACCCGCCGATCCGCATTGCGGCGAATGCTCCATTCACCCGCGACCTCAGCTCGGGGGAGGTCCACCTCTACCATCTGACCCTCGACGAGGGCGACTACGCCCGCCTGGAAGTCATCCAGCAGGGGCTCGACGTGGCCACGTTGGTGCGCGGACCTTCCGGGTCCGAGGTGATCGAGGTGGACACGCTGACCGGCCGCTTCTCCACCGAGAACGTCTCGTTCATCGCCGAAGAGAAAGGCGAGTACGCGGTCGAGGTCAGCCCCGCCTTCCCCGCGGACACGGGCAAGTACCGCCTGACCGTGGCGGCGCTCCACAAGGCCGACGACACCGACCGGCTGCGGGTTCAAGCCGAATGGGCCAGCCTCAAGGTCGGCCGCGACGTCGAGGCCGGCCGGCGCGCCCTGGAGCTCTGGCGCGCCCTGGGGGACCGCTTCCAAGAGGCCCGCGCCCATAGCCAGTTGGGAAGGGCACTGGCCTCTTCCCAGCAGACGGACGAATCCCTCGCCTGCTTCGAGAAGGCCCTGGCTCTCCAGCGCGAGCTGAAGGACCGCGAGGGCCTGGCCGAGACTCTGCGGCAGATGGGACGGACCCTCCGCCTGATCGGCGAGGAGCGGCGCGCGCTGGAGGCCTTCCAGGAGTCGCTCTCTCTCTGGCAGGAGCTCGGCCGGCCCGACAACGCGGCCGCGGACCTCATCCTCGTGGGACACGTACACCAGGGTTTTGGCGACACCGGCGACGCCCTGGCCGCCTATGAGCGGGGACTGGAGCTCAGCCGGGAAGCGGGCGACAAGGTGCAGCAGTGCCAGGCCCTCAACTCTCTCGGGCGGCTGCGCTCCCTGCTCGGCCAGCCCTTGCAGGCCCTCGACGATTTCAAGAAGGCGCTGGACCTGGCCCACTCCAGCCGGCGGGCCAGCAATGAAGCCGAGATCCTCTCGAATCTCGGTTCCCTCTACCAGGACCTGGGCATGCCGCACGACGCGTTGGAGCACTTCGCCAAGGCGCGGGAGATCTTTCACGCCCTGAAGGACAAGGAGAGGGAGGCCATCGCGCTCAACAACCTGGGGAACCTCCTCTTCCAGCTCGGCGCCCTGGAAGATGCGCGCGAGCTGCTGGATCAATCGCTGCTCCTGCAGCACGACCCGCGCAACCAGGCCCTGACCCTGGTCAGCCTGAGCCGTATCGCCGAGGAGCTGGGCGACCTCAAGGGGGCCGCCTTGCAGATCGGCAAGGCCTTGAAGCTCCAGCGCCATGCCAGGCACCGCGCGGGAGAGGCGGAGTCGCTTCGCGCCCAGGGGCTCCTCCTCCTGGAGACCGGCGATGCGGTGCAAGCCGAGAAGAGGCTGCGGGAGTCCCTCGTCATCTACGAGGAGCTGGGCCGCAGGAGCCGCGCCGCGGCCGCCCGCCGTGGACTGGGGCGCGCCCTCGCGGTCCAGGGACGGTCCGAGGAAGCCCGGCAGGCTTACGAGGAAGCCCGCGGGCAGGCCGAAGAGCTGGGCGACGTCGGCGCCCAGGCGCTCACCGTTGCGGAACAGGGACGCCTGGAGCATCTGGCGGGGAACCTGCCGGCCGCTCGCGAGCGCCTGGAAGCCGCTCTCGTCCTCATGGAGTCCTTCCGGTCCGAGGTCAGCGGCGACCGGCTGCGGGCCTCGCAGTTCGCGGCGGTGCGCGAGATCTACGAGCGGTATGTCGACGTCCTGATGCAGCTCCACCGGGCCGATCCGAAGAAGGGGCTTGACGCCAAGGCCTTCGAGGCCGCGGAGCAGTCCCGGGCGCGGGGCCTCCTGGACGTCCTGGCCCGCGCCCGTGTCGACACCCGCGACGGGGATCCCGAGCTGATGGAGCAGGAGCTGCGCCTGCGCCAGCAGCTGAACGCCAAGGCGGCGCTGCGCATCAACCTGGGCGACGACGAAGCCTCCCTGGCCCGCAGCAAGGCCCTCGGCGAAGAGATCGAAGAGCTCACGGCCGCGCACGGGATCGTCGAGGGGCGGCTGACGGTCGGGAGCAGCTACGAGAGCCTGAAGAATCCGTCCCTTTCGTTCCGCGAGATCCAGGGACTGCTGGACGGCGAGACCGTCCTGATGGAGTACCTCCTGGCAGAGCCGCGGAGCTACCTCTGGGTCGTCAGCTCGACCTCTCTGCAAGCCTTCGAGCTTCCCGGCCGGAACGAGATCGGGCGGGTGGCCCGCAGTCTCCATGAGCAGTTGAAGAGTCCGGGCGACCAGGACGCCGCGAGCCAGAGGAAGGACCGCGACCATCTCGCACGGCTGGTCCTGGGGCCCGCGCTCGACGCCATCGCCGGCCGGCGCCTGGTGATCGTCGCCGACGGGGCGCTCCAGTACATTCCCTTCGCCGCTCTTCACGTCCGCTCTCGTGCCGAGGGCAAGCTCGTGCCGCTCGTCGTGGAGCACGAGATCGGCTTCCTCCCCTCGGCCGCCGTGCTGAAGGAGATCCGCAGGGCCGGGGCCGGGCGCCCGCAACGCCCCACCGCGATCGCCGTCCTGGCCAATCCGGCCTACGACGGCACGCAGAGCCGGCCGCGCCGGGTCGGGGATCTGACCACGCGCGGCTCCGGATTGGAGCGCCTCCCCTGGACCCTCCAGGAGGCCGAGGGGATCAAGGCCGTGGCCGAGGGGCGCAAGGTCCTTCTAAGGACCGGCCACGAGGCGACCCGGGAGCTGGTCACCTCGGGAGAGCTGGAGCCCTACCGGGCGCTGCACTTCGCGACTCACGGGCTCCTCGACAGCGATCATCCCGAGCTGTCCATGCTCGCTCTCTCCCAGCGCGACGCGAAGGGACAGCCCCTCGATGCCTTCCTCAGCCTTCAGGATCTCTATTCGTTGCGCCTGCAGGCCGATCTGGTCGTGCTCAGCGGTTGCGAGACCGGCCTGGGCCGCGAGCTGCGGGGGGAAGGCCTCATCGGTCTGACCCACGGCTTCCTGCACGCCGGAGCCTCCCAGGTCGTGGCCAGCCTGTGGCCGGTCCGCGACCGCGCCGCCGCCGAGCTCATGCAGCGCTTCTACCGGTCGATGCTCCGCGACGGCCTGCGCCCCACGGCCGCCCTCCGCGCCGCCCAGATCGAGATCTGGGAGAACCGGACGTGGCGCGACCCCTACTTCTGGGCGGCGTTCGTCGCCCAGGGCGACTGGAACACGAGCCTCTGATCCCGCCCCCTGTCGGCTGACACGCCTGACACGGTCTGACATCCCCGGCGCCTCCTGACACCCTCGCGGGCGCATTTCGCGCCTGTCGAAAAACTCCTTTGTTTTTAGTTACTTACCGCTGGCCGCCGCGGGTACGCCGCTTGCCTTGGTGGAAGGACAAATCCAAGGAGGTAACGGCCATGAGAAAGATCCACCTGACCCTGATCCTGATCGCGGCGCTCTGGAATGTTCTTCCTGCTGAGAATCCCTTCCGCTCCCTGTTCGATCTGGTCCTCGAGGGTCCTGGCGGCATCGTCCAGACCGGCGATC
>DASUNJ010000850.1:0-5756 GCA_036277235.1 Thermoanaerobaculia bacterium
CCGACCACCTCGTAGCGCGGCCAGAAGGTGGACGCTCCGCCGGAAGCCAGCGCGAGAGTTTCATCGGGAGGATCGATCAGGTTCGGAGTCTTCAGCGTTTTGAAGGTCACCGTGCGGAAGGGAAATTCCCGGTGCGAGTAAGCCTTCACCGGCTCCCGCACTACGATGAACATCCGCTGGCGCAGATAGGCGACGGGACCTTTGCTGCCAAAATCCTGATTGAACGCGTCCGCGAGCTTCCGCTCGGTGATGATGATCTTGACTGCCCGGTGGCCCAGCGGAAACAGGAAACCGGCCTCCACCACGCGCACGAACTGATCGCGCCCGAGGGTGGCCAGGTGCCGCCACTCGATCAGATCGATGCCGGTGACGGTGTGATCCCAGGCGCCGTAAAGCTTGAGCCAGCTCCCCAGCGACGACAGCATGAGCCGTTCGACCGCGACCGGCGCGTTTCCGTCAAGCGCCCGGTCCGCGGTGAGACGGACGAGGTAGTGCCGGTGATAGCGCCGGAGGGAGGTCCGGAACGGGGAAAGATCGGTGTCGGGAGCCGGCTTGTCCGCGGGTGAATGGTCCGGCGAGAAGACCGCGCGCGCCGTGCGCTTCGCGGCCGACGCCTCGTCCACCTTCGTGCCGTTCTTCGGTTTCACGCCGAGCCGCGTGTGCCAGAGCTCGGTCCGCGTCCCGCCGCGCACGGGAGCGGGGGAATGAGCCCAGCGCCCGTCCGGGTGCGGCGACAGGGTCAGGCGCCAGGGCGCCTCGATCGCGGAAATCTGCGACCTCAGGCCGCCGAAGTCCGCCAGCCCGCCGACTGCCGGATCGCCGGGCAACTGCCGGATCCGGTCTCCGACCAGGGGAGCGGACCGGGAGAGCGCGTCCAGGATGGCTTCGAGCGTGAAATCGAGCGGCAGCAGCGCCGGATTCAGGTGGAAGACCAGCCGGCTCTCCCCGGCCAGCCGCGCGGCGACCGGCGGCGGCAGCAGGGGATCATTGGCGTTGTCCTCCGCGAACGCCTGCTCGGCCACGTGCTGCGGCGGGAAGCACGCGACCAGGAAGGAATCTCCCGGTGCGTCGGGAACGAGCCGCTTGCCACCCGCGCCGGAATCGATCCGCAGGTTGTAGAAGTCGAGGCGCAGCACCAGCAGGTCGTCGGCCCGGTGAACGTCGGCCGAGAAGCTCTTGCGCTGCTGCTGGCGCGCCACCGGCGATGGCGGCCCCGGCACGAGGAGCTCAACGATCATCGTCCGGACGAATCCGGCGATCTGGGACACCAGGTTGACGAGGAACGAGATCATGGCCGCCTTTCAACACACCCGGAAGGTTTGAAGCCCTACTGTACCGGTAAGGCGAAGGAATACGCACTCTTGTTACCCGGCAATGAAAACGGCCCCTGGCGCCTGGAGGCACCAGGGGCATCCTTCACTCAGTTGGTCCGGAAGTCGATCTCCCAGAAATTCAGAGTTCCGGTGTCGGCCGAGGCCAGATCGCGCACGCGCAGCTTCCACGCGCCGTTGATGGCCTTGCCGTTGAACGCGGAGAGCGCCTGCGCCGGGGCCGTGAGGTCGGCGTAGACGGTCTTGACGTTGTCGGTTCCGGCGCCCGTTCGGTTGTGCAGCAGCACGGTCGTGTTGTCAGGGCCGATCAATGCAACCTCCAGATCGCCCTGGAAGGTGTGGTTGATATCCACCCGCACCCGCAGGCTCACGACGTTGCCCGTGGCCGGCACGTTGATCGTGCTGGTGATGCCGGTCGCGTTGTTGTCGGGGATCGCCGTGTTGGCCGTGAGCGTGTAGTAACCGTTGAAGGTCACCTTCCACGAATTGAGCGTGCCGGTATCGGCCGAGGCGAGGTCGCGCACGCGCAGCTTCCAGGCTCCCGAGGTGTTCTTGGTGTTGAATGCCGTCAGGGCCTGCGCCGAGCGCGTGGTGATGTTGTAGGTCGTGTTGATGTTGTCGGCTCCGGCGCCGGTCCGGTTGTGCAGCAGGACCGTCGTGTTGTCCGGACCGATCAGAGCCACTTCCAGGTCGCCCTGGAAGGTGTGGGTGATGCCCACGTTGACGCTCACGCTCGTGATGGTCATCGAGTTGGGCACGTTGATCGTGTTGGTGATGCCCGTGGCGTTGTTATCGGGGATCGCCGTGGCAGGCGTGGCGGAGAAGGTCAGGACCTGATTGCCGCCGCCGCTGCAGGCGTTGGTGGTCGCCGTTGCCTGGGCCGAGTTGCCCGAGGCGCAGGCTCCCACCGCCTGGACGACGTAGTGGTAGGCCGTGTTGCAGGTCAGGCCGGTGTCCGAGAACGAGGTGGTGGCCGAGGTGCCGACCAGGCTGTACGGGCCGCCGCTGGTCGTCGAGCGCAGGACGTTGTACGAGGTCGCACCCGCGGAAGCCGTCCACGAAACGTTGATCTGCGTTTGCGAAGCGGCCGTGGCGGTCACTCCGGTCGGCGCGGCCGGCGGCGTGCAGCCGCCGCCCTGGTTGATGCCGTTGGTGGTCGTGGCGCCGGTGCTCCCGGCGTCGAGCCAGTTCGAGAGACGGGTGCTGTTCGTGCCGCCCCCGGTCCAGGAGACGCTGAAGCGGCCGTAGTAGTCGGAGAGGTTGTCGCCCGTCGCACCGCAGGAGGACGGCCCGCCATGAAGCTGGCCGATGAAGCGGCCCGCCGCGTTGTACAGCGGCGATCCGGACGAGCCGCCTTCGGTCACGCCCGGCACCGTGAAGGGGCCGGGAGGATCGGTCGCCCAGTGGGCCCAGATGTGGCTGCCGTTGCCCGGCGAGGTCGTGCTGTTGTAGCTCGTGGTCGCTGTGTTGGTGGTGACGTAGGTGATCCGCTTCTCGTCGGTCGACGGATGGTGGAGCGCCACGCAGGGCGCCCCGGCGGTGCAGGTGAAGTCGCCGGTCGAACGGTCCCAGCCCGCCCAGTGATGGTTGTACGCGGGGACGGCCGGGTCGTCGAGCTCGACCAGCGTGAAGTCCGAGGTGGCGTTCGCGGCGCGGAAGAAGGAACCGGTGTGGAACTGGGTGAGCGAGCCGTCGCCCGGCTGCCCGGATTGAGCGCTGCCCGGCGTCCGGCAGAAGGAGTTCTGATAGTTCCAGTAGACCACCAGCGAGGCCGCGTTTCCGGCGGTGATCGAGCAATGGGCGGCCGTCATGAAGTACATCTTCTGATCGTTTGCCGTGTTGTTGACGAGCGAT
This sequence comes from Thermoanaerobaculia bacterium, assembly GCA_036277235.1. Classification (GTDB taxonomy): domain Bacteria; phylum Acidobacteriota; class Thermoanaerobaculia; order Multivoradales; family UBA5704; genus DATMER01. The sequence continues at coordinate 3,186 of DASUNJ010000850.1, forward strand.
CCGGTGCAGAACGTGGAGCCGCCGGTGGAGATCACGCCTACCGCCCGCATCTCGTCGCGCCACGTGTCGCCGACGGCCAGGCACTCGACGTCCATGTTGCAGCTGCCGGACTTGTCATAGGACTCGGCGGTGATCGTCCCGAAGCCGCGGTAGCCCTGGTTGATCCAGCCGAGCCGCAACTGAACGGCCTTCACCTCCCGCTTCGGCACGGTGAGCTCCACGATGAGGTCGTTGGTCACGACGACAGGAGTCCAGAGCTGCCCGTGCTCTTCGTTGTCCGCGGCGGTGAACGGCCGCGAGACCTGGCTGCCGTCCGTCGAGTACAGCAGCAGGCGGCTGTTCTGGGACATCTTGAAGCGGGTGAAGCCGAGGTTCAGGGAGTTGGTTCCTTCCCGGCCGATGATCCGCAGCCGCCAGAGCATCTGGCCCTGGCCGAGATCCTCCCAGGTGCCATGGTTGGCGGGAGTGATGGAAACCTTCTCGGGAAGGGCGAAGCGCGGCGGCAATCCTTGCGAATCGCGCTCCCGGTCCTCTTCGCCGAGGCGCATCAGATCGAGCGGCGTGGGGACCATGGTCGCCAGACGGTTGACGTCGAGCACCTGGTGGCTGGCGGCGGTGGGAATCACGGCCTCGGAGTCGGCGTGCGCCAGGCTGCCGAAACCGAGCAACATCATCAGCCATACGACCTTACGGCTCATCACTTACCTCCATGTCTCAAGGAGAGAGATCGTGGCGGCCTTGCCACGAGCTGAGGCACAAAGCAAACGAATGGGATGTGTTTCGGTGGGCTACTGGCAGGCTCTCGGCAGGATTCCCACGCCCATATCAGCTCAGGTGTCGGATGGCGAGGAAAGCGAGCCGGGGATGATCACCGCAGGACGTCGAGCACCTGCCGGGGGGGCACCACGCGGTCGCCGGCCGGCGCCTTGAGCCACAAGGCCAGGACGGCCTCGCGCCCGGCGGCGACTGGCAGCCGCCGGGCTTTTCCTTCAAGTTCCGCGAGAAGGCGCTCAGCGTCACGAGGCGCCGCCCATTTCACCTCTCCGACCAGGACGCTGCCGCCGTCGTTGCTGTATGCCACCAGATCGACTTCGAGCGGTTGGCGGTCGAGACCGGGTCCCCACCAGCGGCCGGCAGTCCCCCAGGTTCTCCCGCCCAGGTGGAGCCGCGGCACGCTGGCGCGCGCCAGCTCCTCCCAGATCTCGCCGATGTGGTGCCCCAACCGTTGACCGATCTCTTCCTCAACCGCCGCCACCTGGCCGGCGCCCAGGCGAGAACGGTTGACCTCGACGTAGCGAAACCAGAACCGCAGGAAGGGATCGGAGATCTTGTAGAGGGTGCGCTTGCTGCCGCGCGACTCCTCCGCGAAAGGCTGCTCGCGGGTGATCAGATCCATGTCCTGGAGGCGCTGGAGCGGCCGTGACAGCGCCGTCGCCGGCTTGCCCAGCCGCGCCGCGATCTCTGAGATCCGATGGCAGCCCTGGCCGATCAAGCTGAGGATCGATGCAGCCTGCGTGGTGTCGCGCATGTCGTCGAGCAGCAGGCGCGACGGCTCTTCGGCAAGGACACCCAGAGGGCTGAGGATGAGAGAGCGGATGGCAGACGGCAGATCCGGATGATCACCCGCCAACTCCCAATAGCGCGGCGTTCCGCCCCAGACGGCGTAGGCCTCGACGGCCCGTTCGGGATCCTGGAGCTTCAGCGCCTCTTCGATCCAGCCGGCGGGCAGGGGCGAGATCTTGAGGATCTCGCTGGCGCGGCCGAAAAGAGGAGCCGTGCGGTCGAGGACGAGCCCTTGCATCATGCGTTGAGAGGAGCCGCTCAGGAGGAGGTGGATGCCGCGCTCGGCCTCGCGGTCCAGGTATTTCTGCAACAGGCTCGGCAGCTCCTGGGCAACCGTGACCAGGGACGGGAATTCATCCAGAGCCAGGACCGTCCCAGGGCGTGCCTCCTGCCACCAGCGCGCGAGGAGGGCATCCCAGCCGGGATAGGTCACGCGGTCGAAGCCGGGCAGGAGGCGGCCGATCTCGGTTGCCAGGCTGGCCCGCTGAAGGCTGCCCTCGCGGTCGTCCCCGACGTAGTAGACCGACTGCCCAGGCGGCAGGATCTCCCGCAGCAGCCGGGACTTGCCGCACCGTCGGCGGCCATAGACCACCCCGAGCGAACCCTCGGAACGATCGATGAGCCTCCGAAAACGGGAGGCTTCTTCGTGGCGGTCGAGGAAGGGGAGCTTCATGGGACAAGATTATGTAGCAGAAACATTATGTAGCTGCTACATAATCTTTGCAAGCTCACAGCCGCAGGTCGCGCCGGAGGCACCAGGGGAGCTGCCGAGCTAAGGGCTGGCCAACAAAACTACGAGTACGTATCTGGAATCGGCCATCCAACCGGCCCAACGGGCCGGGAGATTTTAGCCCAGGGCTGAGCGTAGCGATGCCCTGGGTAAACAGGTTACACATCCCTGCGGCCTGAAGGGCCGCGAGAATCTTCCCCCCGCCCTCTCGCGCCCATACAGGGCGCTCTGAGGTGACGACCTTCTTTCCCAGGGCATCGCTGCGCTCAGCCCTGGGC
>DASUNJ010000851.1:0-12891 GCA_036277235.1 Thermoanaerobaculia bacterium
GGTCACGATCAGCCGCGCCTGGGAGGAGAGGCCGAGGAACTCGAGATACCCGAGCGGCTCGGTCAGGATCACCCGCGGGTCTTCAGCCAACGCGGGCTCCAGCCCCATCTCCCGCAGCTTGCGCTCCGTGCGCGGATGGACCGGAAAGACCACCGGCAGCCTGTGGGCCATGCGCTGCAGGCTCTCGACCGCGCTGCGCAACGCCGCAGGCTCGTCCACGTTCGCCGGGCGATGGAGCGTCCAGACCGCAAACCCGCCCGCGGGGAGCCCGAGCCTCTCCGGCTCGCCCAGGGCGCGGGCCGCGGGGAGCTGGAGGGCCAGCACGTCGATCATCACGTTGCCCACCAGCCGCACCGACGACTCGGGCCGCCCCTCCCGGCGCAGGTTCTCGACGCCGCTCGGCTCGGAGACGAGCAGGAGGTCCGACACCGCGTCGGTCAGGACGCGGTTGATCTCCTCGGGCATGGTGCGGTCGAAGCTGCGCAGCCCGGCTTCGACATGGATGACCGGGATGCCGAGCTTGACCGAGGCGAGGGCGCAGGCCAGCGTCGAGTTCACGTCGCCGACGACCAGGGTGGCGTCCGGCCGCGCTTCCATCAGCCACGCCTCGTACCGCTCCAGGACCCGCGCCGTCTGCTGGCCGTGCGGCCCGGAGCCGACCTCCAGGTGGACGTCGGGCTCGGGGAGGCCGAGCTGGGCGAAGAAACGGTCGCTCATGGCCTCGTCGTAGTGCTGGCCGGTGTGTACCAGGACCGGCCGCACCTCCGGCGCCAGCTCCCGCAGGCCGGCCAGGACCGGGGCCATCTTCACGAAGTTGGGGCGGGCGCCGACGACGCAGGCGAGGGTTTTCATCGCCGAATCATCCCGAACCAGTGCGTATCGAGCACCCGCAGCGACTCCAGCAGCGCGGCCAGCTTCCAGGAGACCGGCACGATCCGCCGGGCGAGGGGGGGAGCGAGCGTCGCCCGGCGCAGAGCGACGCGGCAGCCGGGGAAGAGCGCCTCGATCTCGCGCCGCCGGACGCCGCGGACGTGGGGGTTGGATGGATTGTCCACGAAGAAGTCATACCAGAGGATGGCGCCGCCCGGGGCGAGGACGCGCAGCATCTCGGACGCGACCGCCCGCCGCACCCCCGGATCCAGGATCGACGAAAACACCGTGCTCTGGAGGACGAGGTCGAAGCTGGCGCTCGCCCAGGGGAGGCGCGAGGCGTCGCCGCTCCGGATGTCCGCGCCCGGGAAGCGGGCGGCGGCGCGGGCGGCGCGCCCCGGGTCGAGATCGATGCCGGCAAGATCCGCCGCGCTCAGCATCTCCAGCCAGTTGCCCGAGCCGCAGCCCACCTCCAGGACCCGCTTCCCGGAAAGGGGACCGATCTCCTCCAGGGCCTTGCGCAGGGCGCGCTCCTGGCCCTCCCTCAGGAATCGGTTGGCCGGCCGGTCGAGGCTGTAGAAGTCCGCGGGGACCTCCCGCTCGCGGCGGCGCAGCTCTTCCAGGATGCGGTCGGCTTCGCTCAAATCACTCTCCGCAGGAACCGGTCCAGGCGCTCGGCGATTCTGGCGCGATCGTACTCCGTCTCGGCGGCGCGGCGGCCGGCCGCGCCCAGCCGTGCTCGCAGCTCCGGATCGGTCGCGAGGCGCGTCCAGGCCTCCCGCACGCCTTCGAGGTCGCCGGGCCGCACGGTCAGGCCGCACCCGGCGCGCTCCACGCGGCGGGCGGCTTCGCCCTCGGCGATCAGGAGGAGAGGGCGCGCCGAGGCCATGGCCTCGTAGATCTTGCTGGGCACCGCGCCCGGAAGCCGCATCCCCAGGGAGGCCACGGCCACGTCCGCGGCGGCGAGCAGGGCGGGGATGCGCTCGCGGGGCTGGGCGGGCAGGATGCGGACGCGGCCGATCCCCTCCCGGTCGATGCGCTCCTGCAGCGCCGCGCGCACCGGCCCGTCCCCCACCAGCACGCAGCGGCCCGGGACCTCGGGTGGTAAACGGGCGGCCGCGTCGAGGATCTGGCCCAGCCCCTGGGCGAGACCCAGCAGTCCGGCGTAGAGGAAGACCGGGCCGGGCTCGGGGCCGATCAGCTCGCGGGCCGCCTCATCAGCCTGGCCGAACCGGTCGGGCTCGACGCCGTTGGTGATGACCTCGACCGGCGTCCCAGACCGGGCCGCCACCGACTCCACGATCTCCTCGGACTGGCCGGTCACGCCCGCGGCGTTGCGGTAGAGCGACAGCTCCAGCCGCTCGGCCAGGCGGGTGGCGAGCCCGGGTTTCACGACGCCCATCTCGATCGCCGACTGCGGCCAGAGGTCGCTCACGTTGAGCACGTAGGGACAGCGCCAGCGCCGCGCCAGCCGGCGGGCGGCGAAGCCGATGAAGAGCGGCGGCGACTCCACGAAGAGCACGTCCGGCCGGGCGCAGAGGCGCGGGCCGTGCAGGGCGGCCGAGCCGGCAAACGAGAAGTAGCAGGCCAGCCGGCGGGCGAATCCCTTCTGGGAGGGCAGCAGCGGCACGCGCACCGTGCGGATGCGGCCGACGGCGTCGGCCATCGCCTTGCGCGGATAACCCGGGAAGACGCGGCCGGTCGGATAGTTCGGGAGCGCGGTCAATGCCTCCACCTCCCACCCGAGGTCGATCAGGCGCTCCCCCAGCTCCGAGAGGCGCGCCTGGGGCGCGCCCATTTCGGGCGGGAAGTACTGGGTCAGGATGCAGAGCCGCGGCAGAGCTTACCTGGCCTTGACCGTCAGCGCGACGGTGGAGTCGCTCCACGCGAAGTCGTTGGGCGCGTACCGGTCCCCAGGGGCGCGGAGCCGGAACGCCAGAAAGTAGCTGCCGGGTGCGGTCGAGCCCGGGACCGGGACCGTCCCCACGGCCACGTTCCGGAGCGCCCCGGGGGCCGGCTGGAGGCTGTAGGCGCTGATCAGTCCGTCGCGGGTGCGGGCGCCGCCGAAGGCGGACCGCACCGCGGCCGTGTCGTCCGAGAACAGGATGGCCAGCTTGTACGGCTGCGAGGCGATGCCCAGCACCGACTCCCGGTCCCGGCGTCCGAGGCTGAAGGAGGGGGCGAGGCCCCAGGCGATCCCCAGGCCGGCCAGGACGGCATGACGGAAGGACTGCGGCCCGCCGAGACGCGTCGCCTTGTCCTCGTCCAGGGTCCAGGAGAAGGCCGGATTGAGCGCGATGTCCGTCTCGACGATGTGCCCGTCCCGCAGGCGCCAGGAGACCCAGCTCAAGGCCCCGGGGAACCACGACTCGCCGAACTCCGCCTGCAGCTTGGCGTCGTCCACGAGCCCGGCGATGTCGGAGACGCCGTTGCCGAAGGACCAGGAGGCCGACGGGCTCTCGATCTGGAAGAGGCCCGGGGCATAGACGTTCCAGTAGGCCGCCATATCCCGGCCGGCCTGCGAAAAGGAGGACGGCACCGGGTTGACGGCAATGGGCGGGACCGCGGGGTTCCTGATCACGTAGAAGTTGCGGGCCGACCGCATCCCCTCCGCGGTCTCCGGAACCGCGATCGGAGGAGAGCCCTCATCGCCGAGGAACAGCAGGTAGCGCCCGCCCTTTTCGAGAGGGAGCGACCAGGAGGTGCCGTGCGTCTCGTCCCCGATCGTGCCTCCCGGCAGGGTGAACGCGATCCGCTCGTCCCCGGCCCGCAGCACATAGTCCGTATGGATCAGGTTGCCCTTCCAGTAGCTGTCCGCCTTCTCGACCACGCCGGCGACGATGCGCTCGGCCTCCCCCCTGTGCGCGAGGAGGACCAGCGCGAAGACCGCGAGTACCGCTGCCCTGGTTTTCATTCCATCAAGTTTCGCACGAACCGGCGCTTGCCCGAAGGGGCTGTCGGGATCTCCGCAACCGGCTCGACCTCGATCTCCAGGTCGGCCCCCTTCGCCCGCAGGGCGGAGACGATCCGCCCCGAGGTCTCCTTGGAGAAACCGTCCGCGGGGACCACGCGCACCACGATCGCCTCCGGGCTCTCCTGCACCACCTGGAAGCTCTCGACCTCGGGAAAGTGGTTCAGGATGCCGGTGAAGAAGTGGACGATGAGGCGGTTTCCCGAGGGGGTCACCACCACGTCCGTATCCCGCCCCTGGATCGACTCCATGGCAGCGAAGCCCCGGCCGCACGGACAGGAGGCGGAGGACATGACGCCCAGGTCGCCGACCCGGTAGCGGATCAGGGGCATGGGTCCGGGATGGAGCCGGGTCAGGAGGAGGTGGCCCGTCTGTCCAGGTGGGACCGGCCGGAGCTCGTCGTCCACGCACTCCACGATCACGTCCAGGGCGTGGACATGGTAGAGGCCGTGTTCCTCGCACTGCGCGGAGACCTGCACGCCCTCGCCGATGCCGTAGGTGTCCAGCACCCGGGCGCCGAAGGCGCGCTCGATCGTCTCGCGGTAGTGGGCGTAGAGGGTGTCCCCCCAGGTGACGATGCCGCGCAAGGGACGGTTCCAGCCCGTCTCGAGCGCGCGCCGGGCGAGGTAGTAGAGGCTTCCCGGATAGCCGCGCAGGTGCGCGATGCGGCGGCGGTCCAGGATCTTGAGGGCATGGTCGAGGGCTGCGTCCGAGAGGTCGAACGCCGAGACGTAGGCGCAGCGCAGCAGGCGGTCCTTGACCCCTTTGACGAGCCCGCGCCGCAGGGTCATCCCCGTCTGGAGGTGGGGCTCGCCGATCCGCCACCCCGACCACTCCAGGGCCAGGAGGAACGAGGCGCGGTGCCATCCCGTCGTCTCCGGATCCTCCCGTACGCAAAAGTTCGCGCCGGTCGAGCCGGACGAGCAGCTCTCGTAGAAGCGCTGCCCCGTGTCGCGGGTCGTCGAGCGGGGATAGCCGGCCCGCAGCGCTGGCTTGGTCGCCGGAGGGAGGCTTCCCAGGTCCGCGGGGAACGCCTCGCCCCAAAGGGAGCGGTAGAAGGGGACCTCCCGGTGCGCGACGGCGAGGAGATCGCGGAGCAGGCGCGTTCTCTCCACCTCCAGCCGCTCCGGGTCCCACCACTGCGCCTGCCGGAGGAAGCGCAGCCGCTCCATCATCCGCTGGCCGACGAGCCGGTCGCCCAGCGGGAGGACGGCATGCTCCAGGAGCCTGGTGTAGAGATTCCACCTCCTCATGTCGTACATTTCAGCACCGGCGATGCGAACACCCGTGACTCTTCACACGCCACTCGACGTCTACTACCACAGCTATTACCTTGTCGGCATCCGCGACCTGCTCGGCTCGCCCCGGTTTCACGTCCGCCGCGGAGAGGGGCCCACCACTCGCCCGGAGCTGCTCGCCTGCGAATTTCACGACGCGGGCCTGCGGGTCGTCTTCGATGCCCGGGACGGCATCTGGTACGACCCGCGCGGACTCGGCTGGGCTGATGTGTACGCGAAGATCAACTTCGATCCGGCGCGCCCGCCGGCTCCATCCCGCGCTCGTGTCGTGCCCCTGGGTCCAGGGTTCGCAGTGCGGGCCTGGGGGCCGGTTCAGACCATCGTGGCCTGCCTGCTCTCGGTCCCGCCGCCCGGGCTCGGGCGCAGGGCGCTGCGCCGGCACCTGGCGGACTTCTGGCGGCAGTACCGATACCGGCTGCCCATCGCGGAGTACGAGAGAGAGGGTCCGCCGTCCTCGCCCGAGTACGTGTTCACCATGAGCTCGCTGTGGACCGGAGCCTCCGAGTGCAACGAAGCCCGGGCTCGCTTCATGCGCGTCTGCCGCACCATCCCCGGGGTCGTGTTCGAGGGTGGGTTCGCGCCGCGCCTGACCACGGACGTGCCCGGATACGAAGAGCTGACCACGGCGGGCCGATGCTCGATGGCCGAGTACGTGGAGCGGACGCGCCGGTCGGCTGTCGTCTTCAACACGCCGGCGGTCGCCGAGTGCCACGGCTGGAAGCTCGGAGAGTTTCTGGCACTGGGAAAGGCGATCCTCTCCACACCGCTTTCGCGCGCCCTGCCCGCCCCTCTGGAGCACGGCGTCCACGTGCACTTCGTGGATGGATCGGAGGCTGGGATCCGCGACGGCGCGGAGCGGATCCTGCGCGACGCGCCCTACCGCCGCGCGCTCGAGCGCGGGGCACGGCAGTACTATCTTGACCATGTTCGACCGCGCAGTGCCGTGGCGCGCGTCCTGCGCGCCGGGACTGCAGACTAAACGGAAGCCAGAAGCTCCTGCCAGAGCGGCTTGACCCGCGGCCAGGAGCTGCGCTCCGCCACCTCCCTCCCGGCCGCGGAGAGCCGGGCGGCGAGGCCGGGCTCGTCGAGGAGCCGACGCACCGACGCCGCCAGCGCCTCCGCATCCCCCTCGGGTACGAGCAACGCCTCCTCGCCGTCGCGCAGGAGGTGAGGGATGCCGCCCACTTGCGTGCTCACCACCGGCAGCCCGAACGCCGCGGCCTCGAGGACGCTCACGGGCGCGTTGTCCACCTGGTTGGTGTTCAGGAACACGTCGTGCCGGGCGAACTCGCGGCGCTTGCTCTCGGCGTCGAGGAAGCCGGGGAAACGGACGTCGAGGCCCATCTCCTCCGCCCGCCTGCGGGTCTGGGCGAGGAGCCCCTTGTCCTGGCCGGCCATGGTGAGCGTCGCGCCCGTGGTCTTCAGCCGCTCCAGCGCCTTCAGGGCCAGGTCCGGCCGGTAGAGCTCGTGGAAGGTGCGCATCCAGAGGAGACGCGGGGCCACCTGAGCCCGATGCCGATAGGGATACTGATCCAGGTCCACCACGTTGGGGATCACCCGCGCGCCGAAGGGCTCGGCCAGGAACTTCGACGGCGCGACCGAGGCCCGGCCGCGGGCGAGCACCCGCCGGACCCGCGCCGGATGCCGGCCGGCGAAGTCGGCCAGGTTGCCGCCGTGGAGCCAGAAGACCATGGGCATGCCCAGCCGGGCGCCCGCGGCGCTGGCCGCCTCCACCAGCCGGAACGCCGGACCGCTGAACACCATGAGCACCAGGACGTCCACCCGGCCATGCCAGCGCCACGGGCTCGTGGCCACGTCGGCCAGCCGAAGCCAGCGGTTGACCCGGCTCGACGCGGTGCGCACGTCCCAGCCCTCGCGCTCCAGAAGCCCGGCCAGCACCTCTCCCTGCCCGACGGCCCAGCCGGGGTTGGAGCCGAGCATGGGACCGATGAGGCCGACGCGGGGCCGGTTCAGTCCCGGCGCCTCCATTGGACCATGGCCAGGCCGAAGAGGATCGAAATGGCTACGATCCGCATGGCCGAGTGGCTCATTTCGATGAAGGCCCATCCCGAGAGGGCCGAGACCCAGGCCTTCTCCAGTACGGACGGCGCTCGCAGGTAAGCGAGGCCAGCTACAGCCACCAGAGCCAGAAGCGCCAGCAGTCCGAATGTCCCGTGCTCCGACAGAAGCCGCGTAAACTCCGTGTGCGACGCCACCTCCATGCCCAGGAGGCTGGCACGGTAGTACTTGGACATGCCCGGACCCACTCCCAGCACCGGGTTCTCCTTCCAGAGCGCCAGCTCCTCCTCCACCAGGGTCTGGCGCATCCCGCCGGCGGTGCTGGAGTAGCGTTCCTGCAGCGCACCGCCGGTGTACGCGTTCAGGCGCGGAAAGATCACCGCCGCGCCCAGGAACGTGAACAGCACCAGAACCGCGAGCGCCATGACCCGCACCCGCGGCTGCCGCACCAGATGGATCAACAGGAAGCAGATGCAGATCACCGCGTTGAGCACGCCTCCGCGGGAGAAGGTGAGCACGCCCTGCACCAGGAACCAGAGGGTCAGGATCACGAAAGCCGCGCGCCTCCATACCTGTCCACTCTGAAGCGCGAGCAGGAGCGACAGCAGCGCGCCCATGCCGAGCAGCGCCGAGATCTGGTTGGGACCGAAGCCGCCGCTGGTGACGTAGTTCGACTCGGCATAGAAACGGATGGCGCCCGCGGTCAGCGTGGCGTAGGTGCAGACCGCCAGCACTCCCAGGGTGGGGGCCAGCAGGCTGAACACCACCAGCTCCAGGTCGATCTCGGCCGCCTGGACGGTGGAAAACAGGAGGATGGCCACGGCCAGGGAAAACGGACCCGACAGGTTGAAGCTGATGGCGTCCCGGGCCAGCGACGGACCGAGCTCCTGGAGAGTGATCAACGCCGAGGGGACGAGCAGGACCATGTAGAGGAGCGCCCCCCAGTAGGTGGCCCGGTGGGAAGGCAGGCGCACGAAGACGAGGAGCAGGATGAGAGTGGCGCTGTACTTGCCGAACTCCCAGAAAAGTCCGGTCCCGGTCATGCGCCAGAGGATCTCGGCGCCTCCGATGTACGCGGCAGCGGCCACCGCCCAGGACGGGCGCCGGCCCAGGGTGGCCCACCAGATACCGAGGCCCAGCACCCCCAGCGCATGAAACCGCGGGACGGTTTCCATGGCGCGGAGCGCGATCGCCATGGGAGCGTGCAGCCCCAGGAAGAGCAGGAGATAGCGGTCACGCAGCGACAGGCCGCTAGAGGAAGCCAGTCCGGCCGGGCGGACCGGCGGCGCGGAAGCGACGGCGTGGATCGGGCGGGGGTCCATCAGGTTGATCCGAGAACCCTATGGTACACGGCCTCCAGCCGCCCCATCACGGCGGACGCGGAGTAGCGCTCCCGGACGCGCCGGCAGAGCTGCTCTCCCAGCTCCTTTCGCCGGGCCGGGTCACCCAACAGGGCGCGCAGGGCGTCCGCGAGTGCACCGGGGTCTCCCGGCGGCACCAGGATGCCCGCCCCGTCCAGCACTTCCGGGCACTGTCCCACCCGTGTCGCCACGGCCGCGATCCCCGCCCGGCCGTACTCCAGGAGGCTCAGGGGAAAACCCTCCGACGCCGACGACAGGACGCCCACGTCGCACCCCCGGAGCAGGTCGGGGATGTCGGATAGCGAGCCCAAAAACGTGACGCGGCCTCCAAGGGCGGACGCCTCCTCCCGCACCCGTGCCGCATAGGCCGGCTCCACATCCGCGCCAGCCAGGAGCAGGTGCGCTTCAGGGATTTGGGCGATGGCTCGCAACAGGGTGAGATGGTCCTTCTGCGCCCGCAGGTTCGCCACGCAGACCACGCGCCGGCCCGGAGCTCCCGGGAGGTCCGGGACCGGTCCGGCCGGGACCTCAGGGACGAAATTGGGCAGGTACACGGCCTCGACTCTCAGGCGGTCGCGGGACCAGCGCGCCAGGTCCTCGCTGACCGCCACCACGGCCGCCGCCCGGCGGGCCGGCAGGCCCCAGAGCCACGCGGGACGGTCCTCCGCCGCCAGACGGCCGAAATGGTCGTGCCAGACAATCCGTGCTCCGGGCAGAAGCACGGCGAGGAACAAGGACGACGAGTGGGCATGAACGATGGAGATCTCATTTTCCCGTACAAAGGCGACCAGCCGGCGCAGCGCCCCGAGGTCGAGCGTCCGGGAACGGTTCAGGGAGAGCCGGCCCACGTCGGGCAGCACCTCGGCGGCGAGCGCTCCCTCCCGCCGGGTGTTGCCGAGGAAGGGTCGGAAACGCTGCCGTGAGAGGTGGTTGACCAGGTTCACTGCCACGCGCTCGGTCCCGCCCGGATCGAGGGTGTCTACGAGATGGAGGACGCCCGGAGACCTCACCACCACTTCCCCATCACCTCCCGCAGAGCCTCCCGCAGATCCTCCAGGGAGTAGCGCTGTCCAAATGGGGCCGCCCTGGCGCGGATTGCCTCGGCCTCGTCCGGGTCCGAGGCCAGGCGCAGGGCAGCGGCGAGTGCGGGGACATCGCGGGGCTCGATCACCAGCCCCCGTCCCCCCCCCAGGATCTGCGGGATGAGCCCGCGGTCGGACCCGATGCAGACCAGGCCGAAGGCCATGGCCTCCACGATCGCCTTGGGCCAGCCCTCCGTCTCCGAGGCCAGGACCAGGACGTCGTGGGTCTCGTAGAAGCCCAGCACCCGGTCGAAGTCCACGGCCCCTGCGAAGACTGCGTGCGGAGCCCGTGCTTCCAGGGCCGCCCGTTCGGGACCGTCGCCCACGATCGTGCAGGGGAGCCCACCGAGCGCATCCAGGAGCACGTCCACGTTCTTGGCCCGGGAGAGCCGGCCCACGAAGAGGACGCGGGGACGGTCCGTTGGCTCACGGGAGGCGGCCGACCGGCGGGCGCGCTCGATCTGTCCGCGGTCCAGCACGGAAGTGAAGAACGGCACGATCCAGGGCGGCTGGTCCGGCCAGCTCCCGTAGACGGTCACCGGGGCCCGCCACCAGCGGGAGCGGAGCAGGACCTTCTGCAGCCGGACCGTCCGGGCCTCGCCGTTCCAGTCCGGCCACTGGCCCGCATACTTGGCGATGCGCCGGCGGGAGAAGAGCGGCGCCATCACCGCGCCCAGCAGGCCCAGGTTGCCAGGGCAGCGGACGTGGATGGCGTCCGCCTTCCGCATCGCCCTGGCCATCGAGGCCATCATCGCAGGGAGCATCAAGACCTGCCGGAGCTTGGAGCCGAGGGAATCGCCGCCTGCCCGCGGCTGGGGGTCCATTTCCACATTGTCCCGATCGATGGCTGCGGCGTCCCCGGGCGGCGGTGCGTCCTCGCAGGGCGCCGCGATCCGTACCTGGGGGAAGAGGTCTGCCCAGACCTCGATCTCGCGGGCATAGGGGGCATAGGCGAGGATCCTGCCGCGATAGCGGTAGTGGACCACGTGGCTCACGATGCAAAGGCGGCGGACAGCGGTCAAGGGCATGGGGCCATCGGGATGCGGACGAGGGCGCCGCCGGCGGCGGGCACCGGCTCCGCGGTCCTGCCGGAGCGGACCAGTCTCGGGCTCCAGGGAGCCTCTCCCACCCGCGGATCCTCGCCTTCCGGAACAAAGACCAGGACCTGGCGGTAGTCGCAGTGCCTCGCCGGATCCAGGCCCAGGCCGTAGCCGTGGATCCCGGCCCGGGAGATGCCGGCCTGGCGCAGGTAGAAGGCGACGCCGACGTCGACCAGCGGCGGGAGCACGAGCACGCTCCCACCGAGGTCCGGCCGGGCCAGGAGCCGGGCCGCGATCACGCGCGCCTCTGGGATGTCCCCGGTCGAGTTGCGCACCCGCAGCAGGTCCTGGCGCAGCCAGAGCGCCGGGTAGGCGGTGAGGAGCAGCGCCACGAGGACGCCGCGAACCGCCCTCGGCAGTCCCTGTCCGGAGACCGCAAGCGCGGGGACGAGCAGGGCGGCCAGGGGCAGGAGCACCCGCGGGTAAAGTCCGACGCGCACCACCGCCGTCACCGCGAGCCCGGCTGCCAGCACGGCCGCGGCGAGCGCCGCGAACGGCAGCAGGCGGCGCCAGGCGCGCAGACTGCCGGCGGCCAGCGCCGCGCCGGCCAGCCAGGCGGCGCCGCCGCCCAGCGAGCCGAACAGAAGCGGCCAGGCCTGTGTGAAGGCCCAGGCCGTCTCCGCCAGGGCGACGCCCCGGGGCTGGCGCAGGCCCTCGACGTGGCCGATCAGGCCCGTGAAGCCATTGGCCGCGGCCGCCACGGAGTAGACGGCCAGGGCCAGGACGGCGGCGCTCGCCGCCCAGGCCAGGTGGAAGCGCACGGCCTCCCGCCGCACGCCCTGTCGCGTAGCGAGCAGGGCTCCCCCGGCGAAGAGCCCCAGCGCCGGCACCAGCATGCTGCGGACGGCAAACGCGCCCGCCGCCGTCAGCGCTCCGGCCCACAACCCGAGCGCCCCGGCCGGGAGGCGCGTTGTCCCGCGCAGGAACGCGAGCACCAGGAAGGCCAGGAGAGCCGCGCACGCCGTCTGCCAGACGTAGCCCCGGGCATTCACCGAGAAGAAGACGAGCCAGGGGCTGACCGCGGCGACGGCCGCCCCGGACAGGGCGGTGCCCCCGTCGCCCGAATACCAGCGCAACCCGGCGTAGAAGACCCAGCAGAGCGCCACCCCGCAGAGCAGCGTGGGCAGGCGGACCGCGGCCTCGCTCCAGCCGAGTAGCCGGACCGCGAACCAGATCGACGTCGACGCGAGGCCGTGGTTCGCGTTGCCCGCCATCCCACCGAGCGCGTGCAACAGCGAGCGGTCGCTGTAGTACAGGGCGCTGGCGGCCTCGTCGAACCGGATCGGCTCGCGCAGGAAGAAGAAGCGCAGGGCGGCAGCCCAGGCGAGGATGGAGAGCAGCGCGAGCCGCTCGCTCCAGCCCGCCGGCCAAGCGTGGCGCCAGCCCGCACGGATCAGCGCGATACCCGTCGCGATCACGCGGTCTCTCCATCCAGGCGCTCCGCCCAGTGCGCGGAGCGCTCCCAGCCGCGCAGGACCCGGAACAGCTCGCCGGGCCGCGCGAGCGCCGGCACCGACCGTAGCCGGTTCAGCGCATAGAACAGCCGGTAGCCCTGCTGCATGACCGGCGTGGCGTGCTTGTTGCGAGCGTACAGGAAGATTGGAGAGGGGCGCGGCTGCACCGACTCTCCGTGCCACGGGAAGCGGAAGGCGTGGCGAAACCCACCCGCGGGCGCTTTCAGATGGAGAACGCGCACAGCGGGCGCGTGAAGCACGCTGCACCCGGCCCGGCGGAGCCGGATGCCGATCTCCGCGTCCTCACCGTACCCCCCCTCCAAGCGTTCGTCGAACGGCCCGGCTTCCCGCAACGCCGTTG
Organism: Thermoanaerobaculia bacterium; assembly: GCA_036277235.1. Taxonomy (GTDB): domain Bacteria; phylum Acidobacteriota; class Thermoanaerobaculia; order Multivoradales; family UBA5704; genus DATMER01. The sequence continues at coordinate 12,517 of DASUNJ010000851.1, forward strand.
CATCTACCAGCGTGGCGCCCGCTCCGAAGGTCGCCCAGGCACGGGGCAACGCGTCGGGCGCGGCCTCTGCCTCCTGGTGAGCCAGGTGGACCGCGGCGGTCACGGCGCCTACGCCGTAGGCTTGCGCCGTGGCCAGGAGGAGAGCCAGCGAGTCCGCCGGGAGCCGTACGTCATCGTCGAGGAGGAGGACCCATGGCGAGCGGACCTCCCGGAGGGCCAGGTTGCGCGCCCGGCAGGCGCCGGTCCACTCGACGGTCCGCACCACCAGCTCGAACGGCCAAGCCGCGTCGAGGACGACAGGCTCCGCTCCAGGCGGACGCTGCTCCACCACGATCACCCGCCGCGGCGGGACGGTCTGGGCTGCCAGGTCCTCCA
>DASUNJ010000852.1:0-7968 GCA_036277235.1 Thermoanaerobaculia bacterium
ATGACAATGGTATCGATATTTTCCATGGCTTGATGGTTGACATCCTGAAAACCGACGTCATCGTCGTGATCACGGAGCATCACGTTGATCCCCTCAGAGACCTCGACATGGAGCGTTTGGAACTATTGGAGCCTTCCCAGAATTCGCTTTAGGAGGGACAAACAGTATGTTCATCATTTGCATCGTGTTGCTCGCGATCGTCTGTACGGTAGTAGGAGCCGTCCTTGCATGGCGCGATCAGGAAAGTCCTCATCGCTTCTTTCTCGCCATAGCTGGAGCCCTGGTGGGTTTGATGGCATTGGTGGGCGGAATTGCCTATGAGACGCACCACACTCTCGAGACCTCCGTCGAGACTTCCAGGTTCATCCACGATCGTCTCGACCTGCTGCTGAACCTCCCTGGCGATACGCAGCGGGATTTCGTCAGAGAGTACTCGGCGAAGACCATCGATATTTCAAGATTCAAAAATGCTTTCCTCTCTCGTCAGGGCGCCACCCTCGAGAACGACTTTCGCGGCAAATACAGTCAGCTCGCCAATGGCATCATCGAAGTGCCGGACGACAGGATCATGAGCATGGCCATGGACCTGACGCGCGAATCCAGGAAGGAGATCCTCGCAACCTCGTTGTTCTCCACGGACTGGAAGAGCAAGTGGAGCTCCGAGTACTGGCAGTTGCAGCAGGACCGGATCAAGAAGGACAACATCTTGCTGCATCGGATCTTCATCCTGAGCGGTCAGCCGCAGGAGCAGTGCGAACCGGTTTTCCGTGAGCACCATAGAGCCGGGGTCAAAGTCTCGTTCGTCGACTCCAGCGTCCTCGGCGAATCCGAGATAAGAGACCTCATGATCATCGATGAATCGATGGCGGCGGAGCTGATCTTCGGGGTTGGCGATCGGGTCGTAGGCGGCAAGGTGATCGTCGATCCGCAGCAGGTCGAAAACTATCGCAATCTCTTCCGGAGCATCGAGGCCAAGGCAGAGGGCTACAGGCCCGCCGGTTGACATTCGGTCACAGAAGAGACAGGACCAGCGCCGCCAGGCCCACCACCAGCGCGCCGCCGCCGAGCCAGAGGAGCATCTGCACCCGGGCGCCGAGGGCGTCGACGCTCCGCGTGAGGGTTTCGAGCTGATTCGCGATGTCGGTGACGAGAGCGGCCTGCTCGGTCTCGTTCTCCTCCAGGCGGCGGACCCGGGCATCCAGATCGGCGAGATGGCGGGCATTGAGATCGGGACCGGGCGCAGAGCCGGCGGAGCCCGGTGACTGCTGCTGGCGCTGCCGGCTGGTCTCGTAGAGGATGCGGGCGGCCTCCACGATCTTCGGGCCATGACGGACGACCTCTTCCCATTTTACCGATCGGCCGAGCAGCTCCCAGATCTTGCTTTTGTCCGCCATGGTCACATCTTACCCTGCGAGCGCCTCGATCAGCCTCTCCGCCGCGCGCACCCCCCGCCCTTCCGGGTCATGGTCCGGGTCGTAGGCGGTGATGCCCGCCGCGGCAATCTTCAGATGACGGCCGGTGGCCCGGACCACCGCCACCATCTGAGCGACCGTCATGCCGTCCGGTGTGGCATAGACGTTGGCTCTGAGCTCGGTTGGGTCGAGGACGTCCAGGTCTATGTGAACGTAGGCCTGGTCCACGCGGGTGGCGAGGTCTGCGAGGGCGGCGTCGAGGCCATCCAGATCCTCGACCCCGATGCGGGTGATGCCCGCGCTCTCGATCACCTCCAGCTCCGGGGGATCGAAATCGCGGGCTCCGACATGGACGAGATTTCGCGGGTCGAGCGGATGGAAGCCCGGGAGCTTTGCGGTGAGGGTCGGCCACGCCGTCCCCATCGCAACCGAGATGGCCATGCCGTCGAAGAAGCCGGAGGGCGAGGTGTCGGGCGTGTTCAGGTCGCCGTGGGCGTCCATCCAGACCACCCCCGCCGGGCCGATCGCGGCGAGGCTGCCCAGGGCCGCGGCGTTGCAGTTGCCGGAAAGGACCACGGGCAGCCGCCCATCCTCCCGCGCCCGGGACGCCTTCTCCGCCACCTGCCGGTGCAGGAGAGGCGCCGAGGTCACCTCGGTGAGGAAGCCTTCGAGGCGGACGGGGACCACCTCGACCTCGTGCCCGGCGCGTTCCAGGGTGCCCGCCAGGCCCTGCTCGATCAGATGGAGCGGCCCGCGGCCCATCCGGGCTCCGAAGTGGCCCGAGTCGTATGGCACCTGGATCAGGGTCAGCCTCATACCTGCTTCTCCCCAGTGTCGATCAGCGCGGCCACGGCGCCGGCCGGGTCCTGGATCACGCAGTACTTGCCGGCGCCCATCTTCTTGGGCCCGGCGATCACCTTGCCGCCCCGCTGCTCGCACTGGCGGATGCTCTCGTCCACGCTCTCGACCGTGATGTAGATGAGCCACTGCTGCGGCAGGCCGGCGTTGGTTCCCCGCGCATGGCAGACGCCCGCGACCCCCGTGCCTCCCGGGGCGGACATGACGTAGTCGCTGTAATCCCCCATGCTCAGGGCCTCGGGCTTCCAGCCGGTGACCGCGGCATAGAAGTCGCGGACCTCGTCGGCATTCGGGACGGTCAGATCGGTCCACGCGATGGTCCCCACCTGCGGCTTCGGCGTCTCACTCATGCGTGCTCCCCTTTCTCTTCAAATCTATCTCATGCCTTGGTAACAGTCTTCGCTTCAGTCCGCCTCTATACTGTGGACATGAAGCGCGCCTGTTGCCTGCTCGCCCTCATCCTGGCACTGCCTGTCCTCGCGCAGGAGGAGCTCCTCCGGCTCCGCGGCGTCGTGATCAACGCCCAGGGAGATCGCTGGGCGGGCGCCACGGTGACGCTGACGATGGCGGGAAATACGGAGGGGCAGCCGCCCAGGTCGGTGGTCGTCGAAGAGAGCGGCGAGTTCGCGTTCGAGGACATCCCCCCGGGGAGCTACCGGCTGACGGTCCAGGCCGAGGGGTTCGCCACCTTCACTCAGGTCTTCGACCTCGACCGCCGGCTCAGCCGGGGGATGCTCCTGCTCTTTGCCAATCCCGAAGGGGGCTGGGACGTGAGGCTCGAAGAGCCGCTGGAAGCCCTTCCACCTCCACCTCCACCTCCGCCGCCGCCTCCGATGCCTCCTCCGCCCGAAGACAAGGGCTACGCCGAGGTCGAGGTCTTCTACGGCACCGACCGCGCCCTACAGCGCAACAAGCCCGTCGAGGAGCGGTTCGGCCCTGCCAGGTCGCGATGGACGGGCCTGCACCGGGGGGTCTGCAAGGTGAGCGTGCCGCGGGACCACCGGATGGGCGAGATCGAGCGGCCTTCGATCTGGAAGCTGGAAGTCACGCCCGATCCGCGCAAGCACATGGTCCTGCTCGGGCTGGAGGAGCTGGGGCAGAACGGCTTCTACAAGCGCCTTCAGGGGAATATGGCAAAGTCGGGAGGCAGGGAGCTGCTCGTCTTCGTACACGGCTACAACGTGACCTTCCACGACGCCGTGCTGCGCACGGCGCAGCTCGCCTACGATCTCGGCATCGACGGCGCGCCCGTCCTCTATAGCTGGCCCTCGCGGGCATCTCTAGCCGACTACACCCGGGACGAGGCCACCATCGGCGCGAGCGTCTTCGCCCTGGAGCCGTTCCTGCGCGAGCTCGCCGCCCGCTCCGGCGCCCGTTCCATCTACCTTGTCGCTCACAGCATGGGCAACCGCGCCCTCACCCGCGCCCTGGAGCGCATCGCCCTCGGCATGCGGCAGGGCGCGAAGCCGATGTTCAGCGAGATCCTCCTCACCGCGCCCGACATCGACGCCCGCGAGTTCGCCAGCCTGGCGCAGACCTTCCGCCGGGCCGGCGAGCGGGTCACCCTGTACGCCTCCTCGAAGGACGGCGCCCTCAAGGCGTCCAAGCAGGTACACGGCTCCGCGCGGGCCGGCGACTCCGATCCCGACGTGCTCGTTCTCCCCGGGGTCGACACGGTCGACGTATCCCAGGTGGACACCAGCCTGCTCGGGCACTCCTATTTCGGGGACAACTGCTCGGTCATCGCCGACATGAAGAACCTCCTGAGGAACCGGAAGCCACCGCAGCAGCGCTCTCCCTTGACCAGGAAGGAGAAAGGACCGGGCCTGCTCTACTGGGTCTTCCCCGCGGGGATCTCGTGCCCGACGCCGTCCGGATAGGCCGAGGCAGCCTCCCCCGTCGCCCCTGCCTCTCGATACCGCCGCACCACCTCCGCGACCGGCAGGATCTCCTCGATCCCCGCCACGCTCTTGCCTGCCTGCAGGTAGTCCTTGTAGGAGAAGGAGCGTGCCGAGGAGCGCTTCAGCTTCCAGAGCGATTGGAGGGAGTAGATCATCCGCATCCAGTGCTTGGTCTTGCGCCCCTTGAGCATCCAGCGACCGAAGGGACCCGCCTTGGTTCCCAGCTTGTCGATGTAGGGCGTGCGGATCACCGAGACCGGCACCCCGGTCAGCCGCTCGGTCAGGACGACGTCCTGCTCCCGCGCGTCGAGGATCGCCTTCTTGTAGTCGGGGTGGGCCGTACATTCCGCCGTGGCGATGAAGCGGGTGCCCATCTGGACCGCGGCATAGCCCATCTGCAAGGCCCGGACGAAGCCCTCCTCATCCCCCACCCCGCCGGCGCAGACCAGCGGCACGCCGAGGTCGTGCAGCTCTTCGTACAGCTCCTCGGCGCTCTTCGAGCCGGCGTGGCCGCCGGCCCGGTTGTTGACCGCGATCAGCCCGTCCACCCCCGCCTCCAGCCCCTTGAGGCCCCAGCGGCGGTCGGTCACGTCGTGATAGACCCGGCCGCCCACGGCGTGCGCGCGCTCCACGACCCAGCGGGGATTCCCCAGCGAGGTCACGAAGAAGCGGACTCCCTCCTCCAGGGCCGTGTCCATGTAGAGCTGCATGCGCTCCAGGTAGACCTTGGAGGACTGCTCCACGATCACGTTCATCCCCACGGGCTTGGACGTCAGGCTGCGGATCAGCTTGAGGCCGGCGCGGAATTCGTGGCCGTGGACGTAGACCAGGGAGAGCGGCTGGAGGATGCCCATGGCCCCCGCCTCCGAGGCGGCGGCCACCAGCTCCGGGTTGCTGCACGGGTACATCGCGCCGCAAAAGATCGGCACTTCGATCCCGAGCTGCTCGGTGACAGGGGTTCTTAGGAGGGTCACGGGACGCCCAGCTTACCGCTCCTCCTTGCAGGATCGCAAAGATCTGCTATTCTTGATGCAACAAATCGTTCGTAGGAGGTCATCCCGATGTTGCGCAGGCTGTCTCTGCTCGTCTTGTCCATGCTTTTCCTCTCTTTTCCGGTCTTCGCTGAAGAGTTGAGCCAGCAGGTGACCCGGCTCGTCGAAGCCGACGATGCCGACGGGCTCCGCACGCTCGGGGAGGAGGCCGTCACCTCGATGGTGTGGCTCTACGAGCTGAGCGAGGAGCCCGAGAGGATCCAGCTCGCCAACCTGTTCTATAAGATGGGGGTGCGGTCCCAGGTGGCCGAGCGCGCCCTGGTGCGGGACTTCCACTCCGAGAACGTCGAGCTGCGCTTGGCGGTCCAGTACGCCCTGGGCCGCGTCAGCGACGACCCCATGGTCATCGAGACGCTGCTCTACACGCTGGAGAACGACCGCGACCCTCTCTTTCGGGACAAGGCCGCCTGCGCCCTGGCCTATGATCAGATCCATCTCGACGCCAAGCAGAAGGTGCGCGTCTACGAGGGGCTGATCGCGGCGCTGTCCAATCCCAAGTCCCAGGTGCGGGCCGTGTCGATCCAGGCGCTGAGCATCCTGACCGGCCAGACGAAGGGTTTCCACGCCCTCTTTCCCGAGGACAGACGGGAGCGGAGCATCGCCCTGTGGCAGCAATGGCTCGAGGACTATCGCGCGCACCTCTAGCGCTCGCCCTGCTGGCGGGGGTTTCATCCGGCGCTTCGGCCGCTCCTGCCGTCGCCGCGAAGCCCTCGCCCGTCCTGGTCCACTACAGCTTCGACGACCGCCTGGTCGACACCGGGCCTGACACCTTCGCGGTCTTCCGCAACGCAAAGGGCAACGTCCAGCTCTCCACCGACTTCCAGGTCAGCGGCCACCGCTCGGTGGAGATCCGCGACGTGGCCGGCGACGGCGACTTCCCCGAGCTCCAGGGCTATCTCCCGGAGCGCCGCGACGGCTGGCTGGTCATCCACTTCGCCCTGCTCGTGGCCGATCCGAAGGAGGAGCTGAACGTCTCTTTTGCCGGACCGGGCTGGTTCAATCTCGGCCCTAACGGCCACGCGCTCTGGCTCGTCACCCGCGACGGCTGGCTCCATCACACGACCGGCAAGGCCGCGAAGCCTCTGCTCGCCCTGGAGCCCTACACCTGGTACGCCGTGGACGTCGACTACGACGTGACCCGTGGGCGATACGACCTGCGGGTGACCGTTGAAGGATCGGCGGAGCCCGCCGTGAGCCTGAAGGACCAGCCCAACGCCTCGGACCATCCGGGCTCGATCGTGAGCCTCTTCTCGTTCGTGGGGAGCGTGTATGGAGATCGCTCCAACGTCCGCTTCTGGCTGGACGACCTCTGGATCGGCACCAGCCGCGAAGCCGTGCTGCCGCCGTTCGTGGCGCCCGGCCGCCGGAAGCTCTTCGCGGACCGCCTCGATCCCAGGTTCCAGGCGCTCCGGGATGCGGGCCGCCATGCCGAGGCCCGCGAATACGCCTTGGAGCGCGTCCGCCAGCTCAAGGCCGAGGGAGCGCCTCCCGCGGCCTGGCTGGAGCGTGCGGGCGACGCGGCCTTTGCGGCTTCCGATCATGCCGGCGCGCAGCGCCTCTATGAGCAGGCCCTCGCCATCACCGAGAACCGGATTCCGCTCCTTCTCAAGCTCTCGGACGTCCATCACCTCCTCGGCCATCCCGACAAGGAGAAGAAATACCGCGAAGAGGTGTACGGCTCGCTCGACCCGCGGGAGTGATGCGGCGATACAATCGCCCGCATGAACCGTGACCGACTCCTAGAGCGCTACCGTTCCACCCGCAACCTGAGCGTCGATCTCTGCCGGCCCCTCCGGGCCGAGGATTACCGCATTCAGTCCATGCCCGACGTCAGCCCGCCGTGGTGGAACCTCGGGCACACTTCCTGGTTCTTCGCGAAGAACGTCCTGCAGCCTTTCGGGGCCTACTCGGAGGACGACGCGAAGCTGGAGTACGTCCTCAACTCCTACTATGAAGCGCTGGGCCCGCGCATCCGGCGCGACCACCGGGGCCTCGTGAGTCGGCCCACGAACGACGAGGTCTACCGCTTCCGCGAGTCGGTCGACGGCCGCATGGCGGAGCTGATCCAGGGCGTGTCCGAGGCCGACCTGGAGCGCCTCGGCTTCCTCGTCCTCACCGGCATCCAGCACGAGCAGCAGCACCAGGAGCTGCTGGTGACGGAGATCAAGCACATCCTGGGGTCCAACATGCCCGAGCTGCGCGAGCCCTACCGTCCCGCTATGGAGACCGGCCGCGGCCCGGCGCCGGAAGCCCGGTGGTGCGACATCGAGGGGGGCCTGCACGAGCTCGGGAACGTGGAGGGGGGCTGGTGCTGGGACAACGAGATGCCGGTCCACAAGGCCTGGCTCGACGATTTCGCCCTACTCAACCGGCTGGTGACCAACCGCGAGTACCTGGAGTTCATGGAGGACGACGGTTACTCCAACCCCCTCATCTGGCTTTCGAACGGCTGGGCGAGGGTGCGGGAGGAAGGCTGGAACTCACCTCTGTACTGGGAGGACGGACAGGTCTGGACCCTCTCCGGAACCCGGGAGATCGACCCGGACGAGCCCGTCTGCCACGTGAGCTTCTACGAGGCCGACGCCTACGCCCGCTGGAAGGGAGCCCGCCTGCCCACCGAGCGCGAGTGGGAGCACGCGGCGCGGACCTCCGGCTTCCCCGGCGAGGGGAACTTCCTCGACAGCGGTCTTCTCCATCCCCGCACCGCGAATGGAGGCAATGCCCTCGTTCAGATGGGCGGCGACG
>DASUNJ010000853.1:0-2216 GCA_036277235.1 Thermoanaerobaculia bacterium
GAGGAGAAGACGCTCGCCAACGGCCTGCGCGTGGTGGTGATCGAGCAGCACGAGACCCCCTCGCTCAGCCTGCAGCTCCTCTTGCCGGGCGGCAAGGTCCACACGCCGGCCGGCAAGGCCGGCGTGGCGGGCGCCACGGCCGCGCTGCTCCGGGAGGGAACGGCCACCCGCTCGTCACAGCAGATCGCTCAGACGATCGACTCGGTGGGAGGCGAGCTCAACACGATCGCGGGTCTGGAGTCCAGCTTTGCCACGGTGCGCGCGACATCGGACCAGCTCGACCTGGGGTTGGACCTCCTTTCGGACGTGGTGCTGCGGCCCAGCTTTCCGGCCGAGGAGCTGGAGCGCTGGCGCAGCCAGACGCTGAGCGGTCTTCAGATCCAGCAGACCGACCCCCAGTACATCGCGGACGCCGCCTTCGAGCGGCTCGTCACGGGCGGCCATCCCTACGGCCTGCCGACCGCGGGCACGCCCGAGTCGGTCAAGGGGCTGACGCGGGACGACCTGGTCGCCTTCCACAAGCGGCAGTACGTGCCGAACGATTCGATCCTGGCGATCGTCGGCGACGTCAAGGCGGCCGACGCATTCGCCAGGGCGGAGCGCTTCTTCGGCGGCTGGCCGAAGGGCGCGACCCCGGTCATTCCTGCGGTCAAACCCGCGGAGGGAAAGCGGCAGATCGTGATCGTCGACAAGCCCGACGCGGTGCAGACGCAGATCCGCGTCGGCCAGGTCGGGCTCGCCTACCGCGACCCCGCCCACTTCACCGCGGAGGTCTACGACGCGGTGGTCGGCTCGAGCTCGAACTCGCGGCTGTTCGAGGAGGTCCGGCGCAAGCGCGGCCTGTCCTATGGCGCGTACAGCGAGTTCCGGATGGCGATCGAGCCCGGCTGGTTCCTGGCGAGCACGTTCACGAAGACGGAAACCACGGCCGAGGCCCTCGGGCTGGTGCTGGAAGTGCTCGAAGGGATGGGCAAGGCGCCGGTCCCGGCCGCGGAGCTGGAGGCGCGCAAGACCTACCTGACCGGTGCTTTCCCCCTGGAGATCGAGACCCCGGACGGCATCGCGGCCAAGGTGCTGGAGGCGATGAAGTTCGGCTACGGCCGGGAGTACCTGGAGAGTTACCGCGACAAATTGAGCGCAGTGACCGCCGAGCAGGTCAAGGACTTCGCCGCGCGCCGGCTCCATCCCGACCGCATGCTGATCGTCCTCGTGGGCAACGCCAAGACCTTCGCCGCCGACGTCGAAAAGCGATTGGGCAAGCCCGAGGTCATTTCGGCGGCCGAGCTGGACCTGCTCCAGCCCGGGCTGCGGAAGGCGAAGGAGGGCACGGGCCGCTGAGGATCACCTCGGCGGCCTGTTTCGCCAGACTCTCCAGTCGTCGTTCAGGAGGATGCTGAGAACCAGGGCGAAGCCGCAGAAGGCGGCCAGGAGGAAGAGGATCATCGCGAGGCCCGGGTAGCCGAAGAGGGTGAAGGTGGTCCTCACCTGCATCAGCAGCGCAGCGCCCACGATCAGGGCCGCGAGCACCAGCCCCGAGGCGATCCGGTTCGCGATCTTCTGCAGGTTGTCCATCAGCCGGCTCTCGTCGAAGGCGTTCACCTTGACCTCGAGCTTGTTGCCGATCAGCGCTTCGAAGAGCGCGTTCAGCCGGGCCGGGAGCTGCTGCGCCAGCTCGTAGGTCTCCAGCGCTGACGAGAACAGCGCGCTCGGCGAGAGCCGCTTGAGGACGTGCCGCTGCATGATCGAATCGCTGTGGCGGCGCACGCTCTCCGTGGGGTTGAACTGGGGATCGAGCGACCGCGACACGTCGTCCATGTGGAGAAGGGCCCGGCCCAGCAGGGTCAGCTCCGGCGCCGGCCGGATACCGTTCTCCGCGGCTTTGCGCGACAGACCCATCACGATCCGCCCCACCTTGATCTGCTCGGCCGTGGCGTCCTGGGCGACCGCCACGAGGTCCGAGATCTCCCTCTGGAAGCGCGTGTCGTCGGCCCCCTCCATGCGGGTGCCGAGCTGCATCACGATCTGGGCGACATCGTTGCCGCGGCCGTCGGTCACCGCCAGGATGAGCTTGAGCAGCTTCTCCTGCATCTGCGGGTCGATGCGCGACACCATGCCGAGATCGAGGAGCGCCAGCCGGCCGTCGCGGGTGATCAGGAGGTTGCCCGGGTGCGGATCGGCATGGAAGAAGCCGTCCACCAGGATCTGGTCGAGGTAGG
>DASUNJ010000854.1:0-13313 GCA_036277235.1 Thermoanaerobaculia bacterium
ATCCTCGCCGAGCTCGAAGACCCGGCGACCGCCGAGGGAGGCGACCTCCTCTGGCTCGACTCGCGCACGCTCGCGATGGGCCAGGGCTTCCGCACGAACGCCGAGGGGCTGCGCCAACTCCGGGAGATCCTGACCGGTGTCGAGGTGTTGCCGGTAGATCTCCCCTACTTCACCGGCCCGGAGGCCTGCCTTCATCTACTGTCCCTGATCAGCATCGTGGACCGCGACCTCGCCGTGGTCTACCCTCCCCTTCTGCCCGTGACTTTCTGGAAACTGCTGCACGACCGCGGCTTTCAACTTGTAGAAGTCCCCGAGGAGGAGTTTCCGACGATGGCCCCCAACGTCCTGGCCCTCGCTCCCCGGAAATGCCTGATGATCGAGGGCAATCCCGTCACCCGCGAGCGCCTGGAACAGGCGGGCTGTGAGGTCCTCACCTACCGCGGCCGGGAGATCTCGCTCAAGGCGGAGGGCGGCCCCACCTGCCTGACGCGGCCGATCTGGCGCACCTGACCGCGACGCGGCCACATCGCTTGACGGCTGGATGATCCGGATCATTGGCTGACAGAGGGGCTTTTCTGCCGCGACGCAAGCCTTCACCTTCTGCCGCGGCGCTGTGCCGGCCCACTGACGAGCTTTCCTGCCGCGACTGGGATCATTTTGCCGCGACGCAAGGTATTTCCGCCGCAACTCAACCCATCGTCGCGGCAGCAACGGGCTTTCTTGCCGCGACTCAAGGCATTTTGCCGCGACTTTGGGCTTCGATGCCGCGACGATGAGTATTGCTGCCGCGACTATGAGCTTCGGCGCCGCGACGGCTGGCTTCGTGCCGCGACGATAGGCATGTCTGCCGCGACGATAGGTATCGCCGCCGCGACCATGAGGTTTACTGCCGCGACTTAACCTATCATCGCGGCAGCGATCTGCTTTTCTGCCGCGACTCAAGACTTCCTGCCGCGATAAAGCTCTTCGTCGCGGCGCCGACAGGTCTCGCCGCCGCGACTTTCGGTTAAGTCGCGGCGGCGATGGACTTTTTTGCCGCGACTTGAGCTTGACTCGCGGCGCGAAAGCGATTCGCCGCAGGACGACAGGTTGTCGCCCTCACGCCGCGGTCCTTCGTCGCGGCACCGACCTGATCCGGCTCGCTCCGGAAGCCTGTGCCGCGAGGCCGTGTGATAACGTTGCGGCAGACAAACCTTGGCAGTGGAGCATTTCGAGAAGGATGCCGCGACTTGCGGCCTTCTCTGGCGGGCTGTGTTCCGGCTGCCGCGACAATGAGGATGGACAATGGCCCTGAACCTTTCACTGTCCGAGATCCTGGCCAAGTTGCAGCAGCAAATCGACTCTCTGCGGGAGCAGGTGGACCTGCACGCCCGCCAGGAGGAGCACCATCGCGACCAACGGGCGTTGCTCGAGGCCGAGCTACGGAAAGCGCTGGCTCATCTCGAATCCTTCCAGGCGGTGGCAGGCACGGCGGCAGAGCTCGACCTTCCCGACATGGCGCCGGCTTCGCCTCCGCTGCAGGAGGACCTCGTGTCCAATCCGACTCTGGGCCGGCTGGTGGCGTGGGTAGTGGCCAACCGTCCGGAAGGAGAGCGGTTCGGGCCGAAGCTCGTGGCTCACGAAATCAGACGGCGCTTCCCGAAGGCGCTGCGCAGGCCGGTGGATCCCCCCGCCGTTTCCATCGTCCTCCGCCGCATGAGCGCCGCCCGGCGCATCCATCAAGTCCGGGAGGGAAAGCCGAACCACGAAGCCCTCTACATCAAGGGGCCGCAACCGCCTGCCGCAAAAAGAGACGACGATCGCTGAAGGGGCTCCGGCCCTGCCCGGAAAGGGAAACCCAGTGCCCGTTCGCCTCCAAAGTGTTCGGCCGACTCGCGAAGCCACCCGTCTCAAGGATCGCTTATGCGCCATCCTCGATGATTTTGACGTGTTTAAGGAAGCGGAGTAGGATAGCTCCAAGAGCTAGGAGACTCAGAGAGATGGAACCCCTCCCACGGCAGCCGGGTTTGGCAACTTTGGTGCTTGAGGGGATGCTTGAGGTGACGTTCAAAATAGGCTGTTGACCGACACATAGAAGGTTGAGTCTGAGGCAAAAATCCGTGGAGACCCCATAGTGTTGCGAAGCAACCTAGTAGTAGGCCTGCTGCTGTATTGCATCGCGGGCCCCGTCTGCGGAGCATCGCTCGAGAAGGCCAAAGCGCTTTATCAAAACAACTTGCTTGACGACGCAAAACGCGAGCTGATTGAGGTGCTCTACGCCGGCGACTCCGGAGCCGCGGACAAAGCGCTCGCGCTCTATATGCTGGGAATGGTCAACGAGAGGCAAGGACAGGCGGAGCTAGCCGCAGCGAACTGGAAGGAGTTGATCGAGAGATTCCCACAAGCTCCTGAGGCCCAGCTCGCCCGTGACAATCTTAGTCGGCAGGAAGCCACACAACAGAGGGACACCGCTACGGAGCCCGGCAAGCCTGCTGCGGCTGGTCTGCCTTCCGGTGGAGTCGAGGTGCGGCAAGGTACGGCAGCGGACCTGTCACACCCTGTGCGGACGGAGGTCCCTAACCCGATGGTGATTCAGGCTACCGTGCAGCCCATGAAACCTGGCCTTCGGGACAAGATTCTGAGCCTGGATATCAAGGGAACGGATCTCTACGTCTGCGACAAGGCACATGTGGCGCGGCTTGCTGTGTCCCGTCGACCGCGGCCTCTCGGAGGTGACAGCAAGAGGCCAATGCTGGACGAGGTCAATGTTTGGCCCAGAGGAGCGGCTATGGTCTATATCGTAACGCCAACGATATCGACTGAGTACTTTCGGCAAGACATCGACCTAACGATCACGGCTGTAACACAGTCTGGTGAGGTGCTCGCTACGCGAACCTGGGACGACCTGACGATAGGCGCTGACAACGCTGCAAGCAAGATGGGACTCTGGGGGTCATCGAGCACAAAGAGTCCGAAACTCGTTGTGCCGGTCAGCGAGGCCCAAGTCGAGCGATTCGAGGCTGAGCCATTTTTGGTGAAGATTGTCGTTGAGATCCAGGACTGATGGCCTTCAAGGCGGGTTGGGCTGGACCGAGATTGGCCGCATAACGAAGGAGATGAATGAGTTGACTTTTGCAGCCTACGCGTTTCTAGCCGTTCTTCAGGTCACTGCGGGCACGGCCGCCGGAAGTTCCGGGCGGACCGAGGTAGCCGACCCGATGCAGATCGAAGTCTCACTTGGAGCCGATGTCGACATCAAGGGCAATCCGCGGGAGCCGTTCAACCAGCAGCCCCTGGGAAAAGCCCGTGCTTACCCAGAGACAGATCGCTTCGTCTGTGACCAGGCACGAGTTCGCATGCTGACTGTGAAGAAGGTGGCGGAGACACCGACGGAAGTAGTTATCGAGGCTGCTACAACGCTCATCAGCGAATGGCCTTTGCAGGACATTGATTTGACGGTCGCTCTCGTTGGGAAAGATGGGCGGGTTGTTGGCCGGCAGTTCTGGGACAATCTTACTCTTGGGGCTTGGTCCCGAAGCTATAAGCCTCCTAAGGCGGAGTTCAGAATTCCGGTACAGGAGTGGCGCGAACTTTTTAATGAGGACTCAGGGCCTCTTATTCGCGTCATAGTTGACATTCAGGAGTAGGAGTGAGCGACAACACCGGCCAACCCTGGGCCTAACCGTGCGGCGGCATAAAGAGGCAAGATGGAAACGGAACCGTCTGTCTTAGACACCCTGGAAGACCCTTCAGTCACGGACCCCTTGTCAGAGGTAACTCGAAGGGAAAGGAAGGCTCTCCTTGCCGCCTGCGTGGTTGGCTTGGCTATCACGGCAGGGGGAGTGGTTCCGGACAAGATCGAGACATTCGGTATCTCTTTAACACCTAATCAGGAGAGCCTTCTTTATATTCTCGGTGGTGTTATAGCGTATTTCTTAATGGCATTCGCGGTCTATGCCTGGTCGGACCTTAAGCGTAGGGAGTCACAGGCTGCCAGGCAACGGGAACGGTTAAAGCCGGTGTTCGAGAACGCAGTCTCTGCTTACCGGAGGACCCAAGAGCAGCTTAAATCCAACGCTCCAGACTCTCTCACTCAGACCTTCAGCGATCCCGAGGTTATTCGCCTTGCCACTCTTTCCGAACAGACCAAGTTCGTTCGACGGGTCCAACGCGTGGGAGCAGTCAGGATTGCCGTTGATGTCTACTTTCCGATGGTGGCAGGTGTCACGGCTATCATCGCCGTCTGGTCCAGTACTGGTGGGTTCCCTGGCTGGGCTTGGGTCGGGTGGGGTGCCCTCACCGCAAGCGTGCCAATGGGCGCTCTTGTGCTGTGGTGGAGGCGGCGAGAGGTGCACCGCTGGTGGCGAAAGAAGCGCCGTGACCGCAGAAACAAAAAGCAGAAGGAATTGATGCAGAAGGCCCAAGCTCTTCCCGAGGATGATCCAAGGAAGGCGGAGTTGCTAGCCAAGGCGCGCGATCTCCTCATGAAAACGATCGAGGACATGCGAGATGGAATCTTTTGAAGCCAACAGTCTTGCCGCCGAACACCGGGGCTGCAGCGAGCGGCTTCGCCGTCGCTGAAGCCCATCGTCGTTCGGCGTCGAGGTACACGCTTCGTTAAGGATTGCTCTAATGAAGATGAGACTACGTGATCTCTTCCTGCGTCGCGATAACCTTCTCGCATTAGTTGCGATTGTCGCAGCTCTCATAGTCGTGGGGCTAAACCTATTTACGACGTACGTGAGCACCGAGGTGCTCCTGAGCGCCGTTCTTCTTATCCTTGGACTGAGCGCAACCGTCGGGATCATAGAACGTCAAGAGCGCTTTGAGCGCACAGAGGAGAAGCTTGAGATTCTCGAACGAAAGCTTGATGCGTTGAATGTGGACTTCTTCCTCCCGCGGACTGCTCTCCTGCCAATGAGAGAGTATATTGCCGACGCCGATGAGGTCTTTTGTGCCGGCGGTCACTTGATGGGCTTCGTCGTAGAGCATTCGGCTTTATGGGAACAGTGGCTCGGTCCAGGGAAGCGGCTGAAGATACTCGTGCAAGATCCAGACAATCCGGGCCTAGATCATCTTGAGATGCCGTGTGGTTTATACGACGCCGGGGAGTACCGCCGACAGATCAACGTCACGTTAGGTAGATTGCAAGCACTTCAGAAGAAGGCACCAGGGTCAGAGATCAAAGTGCGCCTCAGTAAAGTTACGCCTAGCCAGACGCTTTCGATACTTGATGGACAGAGAGGCGGCACAAAAATGACCATGCTCCTCCACGTGCCTGAAGGTGACGCCACTATAGCGCCTTTCATTATTCTCAATCGGGCACAGCACTTGAAGTGGTTTAACCTCTTTTACAAGCTCTATTATGAGCAGCTATGGGCAAAGTCGAAGGAATTTATGTGAAATGCCGCCGAACCCGTTGCTTGCAGCGATCAGCCGGCTGCGCCGTCTGTCGCTGAAGCACGATCACGTTGGCTGTCTAGAGAGATCGAGACCATTTGGAGACAACCGGTGAAGGAGGGTACGCGATGAGCCCTTGGTTGGTGAAGCCAGTTCACGAGGAGACTGCACCTGGCTCGATCGCTCGCCGAGTTAGTAATTGGATCTTCCTGATTTCGGTACCTATCGTCTTTGTTTGGTATGTTGCATCCGGCCAGACGTTTGACGCATGGCACATTTTTGTCTGGGCATTCCTCTTGATTGTTTGGACCTTTAGGCTAAAAGCCGTTCTAACGAAGCGCGCTGAAGCGGCGACCCGGCCCAATGAGTGAGTAGACGTTTCGGGCCTCCGGCCCCTAGATAAAGACCGAGCCGAAGCCATAGCGAGACCCCGGAGCGACCGTGGTCGAGCAGGCGGCGCGAGTCCCAAGCTCCCGCGGCCCTACCTGCCTGACGAAACACATCCTGCGCTCGCAGCGTACACTAGAGGAACCATTCAGGAGGCCCGTCGATGAAAATGCTGTGCCGCGCCCTCGCATCCTGTCTGCTCCTCTCGGCCGCTCCGGCCCTGGCCGCAACCCCGCCGCCGGAGAGCGTCGACAAGGTCTTCTCCGACTATGGCAAGGACGGGCCCGGTTGCGCCCTGGCCGTCGTGCGCGACGGCGCGATCGTCCATTCCAAGGGCTACGGCCTGGCGAGCGTGGAGCACGGCGCTCCGATCACGCCGCAGACGGTGTTCGATATCGGCTCGACCTCCAAGCAGATCACGGCCGCGGCTATCCTGCTCCTCGGGCAGGACGGCAAGCTCTCCCTGGACGACGACGTGCGCAAGCACATCCCGGAAATGCCGGATCTCGGGACTCCGGTCACCCTGCGCCACCTCCTCCATCACACCAGCGGGGTCCGCGACTACATCGAGCTGCTCCAGCTCGGCGAGATCAGCTTCGAGGACGTGGCCACGGATGACGACGCGCTGGCCGCCCTCTCGCGCCAGAAAGCCCTCGACTTCCGGCCCGGCGACGAGCACAACTACAGCAATTCGGGATACTTCCTGCTGTCGCTGGTCGTGAAGCGGGCGAGCGGCAAGACGCTGCGCGAATTCGCCCAGGAGCGCATCTTCACGCCGCTCGGCATGAGCAGCACCCAGATCCTCGACGATCACACGCTGGTCATCCCCCGGCGCGCGGCCTCCTACGGCCCGCGCGGCGACGGCGGCTTCCGCCTCGCGATCGCCAACTGGGAGCAGACCGGGGACGGCGCGGTGCAGACCACGGTCGAGGACCTCGCGAAGTGGGACCGGAACTTCTATGACCCCAAGGTCGGCGGCCCCGCGCTCGTCGAGCAACTCCAGGTGAAGGGCGTGCTCAACGACGGCAGCACGATCCCCTATGCCCGGGGGCTCGTCGTGAACGAGTACCGGGGGCTGCGCCGCGTCCAGCACGGCGGCGGCTGGGCCGGCTACCGGGCGGAAATGATCCGCTTCCCCGACGAGCGCCTGTCCGTGATCACGCTCTGCAACCGGGGCGACGCCAATCCCACCGCTATGGCGATGCAGGTGGCGGAGCTCTACCTCGCCGACCGGATGAAGCCGGCCGAGCCGGAGCCGACGGCCGCCGCGGCGACTGCCGCGCCTTCGGTAACCGTGGACGCAGCCCGCTACGCCGGTCTCTTCTGGAACCCGGCCACGGGCATGGTCCGCCGCATCGTCCCCAGGGACGGCAAGCTGTTCTACGAGCGCGGACCGGGCAACGAGACCGAGCTGGCGCCGCTCGGCGAAAACCGCTTCTCGTTGACCGGGGGTCCCGCCGAGGTGCTCTTACCCCCTGGGGAGATGCACGTCCTGATCCCCGGGGAAAAACCGGCCGTCTTCCAGAAGGTCGAGCCCTTCGCCCCGGCTCCGGCCGAGCTCGCCGCCTACGCCGGGACCTTCTACAGCGACGAGCTGGACATGACCTTCAAGCTCTCGGTCGAAGACGGCCGGCTGGTTCTGCGGACGCGGCGGCAGCACGAGCCGGTACCGCTCGACCCGATCTTCGCCGATGCCTTCCGCTTTCCCGGCGGCGGCCCGCTCCTCCGATTCACGCGCACCGGCAAGGATGTCAATGGCTTCTCGATGGGCAACGCCCGCGCCCGCAATATTGACTTCACGCGGACGGGCTTCACGCGGACGGGCTCCTGAGCCATGAACATCCGTGCCCTCGTCTCCGGTATCGTCTTCGTCGCCTTGACGGGTCCGGCCTTCGCGGAGGACCTTGCCCCCCGGATCGATCAGGTTTTCGCCGCCTATGGCAAGGACACGCCCGGCTGCGCGCTGGCGGTCGTGCGGGACGGCGGCATCGTCTACTCCAAGGGCTACGGCATGGCGAGCCTGGAGCATGGCATGCCGATCACGCCGCAGACGGTGTTCGACATCGGCTCGATGTCCAAGCAGATCACGGCCGCGGCCATCCTCCTCCTCGCGCAGGACGGCAAGCTCTCGCTGGACGACGACGTACGCAACTTCATCCCGGAAGTCAACCAAGGGACGCCATTCACGCTGCGCCACCTCCTCCACCACACCAGCGGCCTCCGCGACTACATCGCGTTGATCGAGCTCGGCGGCGTCAACTTCGAGGACGTGACCACCGAGGACGACGCGCTGGCCGCCCTCGCGCGCCAGAAGGCTCTCGATTTCCGGCCCGGGGACGAGCACAGCTACAGCAACTCCGGCTACTTCCTGCTGTCGCTGGTTGTGAAGAGGGCGAGCGGCAAGACGCTTCGCGACTTCGCCCAGGAACGCATCTTCACGCCGCTCGGCATGAGCAGCACTCAGTTTCTGGACGATCACACGGAGGTCATTCCCCGGCGTGCCGCGTCCTACACCCCAAAACCCGACGGCGGCTTCAGCGTCCTTCAATCCGGTTGGGAGGTGATCGGGGACGGCGGCGTCCAGTCCACCGTCGAGGACCTGGCGAAATGGGACCGGAACTTCCATGAGCCGAAGGTCGGAGGGCCCGCGCTCGTCGAGCAGCTCCAGACGATCGGGTTGCTCAACGACGGCGGGAGCACCGGGTATGCCGGAGGTCTCCTGGTGGGCGAGCATCGCGGGCTGCGGCGCATCCTCCATGCCGGCAATTGGGCCGGCTTCGCGGCGGAGATGATCCGGTTCCCCGAAGCGCGGCTCTCGGTCATTGCGCTCTGCAATCAGGAGGACGCCGATCCGACCGGGATGGCTATGCAGGTGGCGGAGCTCTACCTCGCCGATCGGCTTCGACCCGAGCCAGGCGCCGCGCCGGCCGCGGTTTCGACGGCAACCGTGGTGGACGCGGCCCGCTACGTGGGGCTTTTCTGGAACCCGGTCACCAATATGGTCCGACAGATCGACGGCCGGGACGGCAAGCTGTACTACGTGCGCGGGAAGGGCAACGAGACCGAGCTGGCGCCGGTCGGCGCGGACCGCTTCGCCCTGGTCGGGGCTCCCGTGCAAATGGAGCTGCTCTTCCCCTCCACGTCCGGCGCCCGGGAGATGCACCTGCTGCGCGCCGGGGAGAAGCCGGCCGTGTTCCGGGAGGTCGAGCCCTTCAGCCCCTCGCCGGCCGATCTCGCGGCCTACGTGGGCACCTACTTCAGCGAAGAGCTCGACGCGACCTACACTCTTGCGATCGAAGAGGGCCGACTGGTCTCCCGGACAGGGCGGCAGCGCGATCCGGTGCCGCTCGAGCCGGTCTTCGCCGATGCCTTCCGGAGGCCCGCCGGCACCCTGCTCCGTTTCTCGCGCTCGGGCAAGGAAGTCACCGGCTTCGCGATCGAAGCCGGCCGCGCCCGCAACCTCGGGTTCACCCGCACGCCTCCCGTTTCCCGGTTGGGCGAATATGAAGGTTATTCGCAGCTCGTCTATGATGGCTTGGAGCGGACCTCGTTCTACATTCCGGCGCGCGACGGCACGCGCCTCGCCGTGGATCTCTTCCGCCCCACCCGCGGCGGTATTGGTGGGGAGACGGCGGCCGAGCGCCTGCCGGTCATCTGGACCGCGAACCGCTACCAGCGGGCCTTCTTCAACGAGGGCAAGCTCTACACGATCCTCGACAACTACCCCTGGATGGCGGACCTGGTTCGCCACGGCTACGTGGTCGCAGTCGTGGACGTGCGCGGCGCCGGGGCCTCCTTCGGCACCTTCGGCGGGATGTTCACGCAGCAGGAGGCCCAGGACTCCTACGACGTCACGGAATGGCTGGGGACCCAGCCCTGGTCGAACGGCAAGGTGGGGATGTATGGCGGCTCGTACCTGGGGTTCACCCAGTACATGGCCGCGGGCCAGGTCCCGCCCCATCTCGCCGCGATCGTCCCGGAGAAGGCCGGGGCCGACCTGTACGCCCTGCTCTGGAACGGCGGCATCCTCCGCGCCGGCTTCATCGAGAGGTGGACCAAGATGGTGCGGGAGGCGGATGTCGACGACCCGGCCGCGCCCGTGGACGGTCCGGAGGGCGAGGCCCTGCTCCGGGCCGCGGTCGCCGAGCACCGGGCCAACCGCAGCATGGCCGAGATCACCCAGGCCCTCCCCTTCCGCGACAGCGTGGATGCGAAGACAGGCATCCGTCCCTGGATCGTGTGGAGCCCGATCACCTATCGCAAGGAGATCGAGCGCTCGGGCGTGGCCATCTATCACCTGGCCGGCTGGTTCGACCGTTACGTCCTCGGCCAGATCGTGCTCTTCAAAAACCTTGACAATCCCCAGCGGATCACGATCGGCCCCTGGTCGCACGTCCAGTACCACGGGCTCGATCTTGGCGCCGAGCACCGGCGCTTCTATGATTACTGGCTCAAGGGGATCGACAACGGCATCATGAAGGAGGACCCCGTCAACTATTACGTCATGGGGAGCGGCTGGCGCTCCGCCCGGCAGTGGCCGCTGCCGGAGGAGAAGCGGACCTCCTACTGGTTCGCGGCGGACGGCCGGCTCACGCCGGAAACCCCTCCCGAGAAAGGCCGCGACACGCTCGCCGTGGACTACTCGGCCAGCATCTGGCCGGCGCCGCGCTGGTCCCTGGAGGAGATCTATCCCGCGGACCTCTCGGCCAACGACGCCAAGGGGATCACCTACACCACGCCGCCATTGACCGCGGACGTGGAAGTGACGGGCCATCCGGTCGTGCGCCTCTGGGTCTCCGCCGAGGTGGCGGACGCCGACCTCTTCGTCTACCTGGAAGAGGTGGACGCCAAGGGCGCCTCGCACTACGTGACGGAAGGCTCCCTCCGCGCCTCGCTCCGGGCAACGACGGATCCCGGCTTCGACTACCTCGGGCTGCCCTGGCACCGCAGCTTCGCGGCCGACGCCGCTCCTCTCCCCAAGGGCGAGCCGGTGGAGCTGGCGTTCGATCTCTTCCCCACTTCGAACCTGTTCGACGCCGGTCACCGCATCCGCGTGACCGTGACCGGGTCGGACAAGGCCAACGCGCTCACGCCCGAGCAGACGCCGCCGCCGCGGCTGGTCTTCCATCGGGAAGAGGGACACGCCTCGCACATCGTGCTTCCGATCATTCCGGCCCGGCCTTGAGAGGAGCCTTCTTCTTCGCATTCCTCTTCGGGGCGGCGCTCGCCGCCGATGCGCAGCCGCGCTACGACGGCTGGGAGCGTACCTCGTTTTACGTTTCGACCCGCGATGGCACGCGGCTGGCCATGGATCTCTTCCGCCCCACTCGCAAAGGCAAGGTCGAGACCGAGCCCCTGCCGGTCGTCTGGACCGCCAACCGCTACCGGCGGGCGGTCGTAGAGGAGGGCAAGCTCTACACCTGGCCGGACATGGATCCCTGGCTCGGCGAGCTGATCCGCCACGGCTACGTGGCGGCGGTTGTGGACGTGCGCGGGTCCGGTGCCTCGTTCGGCAGGTTCCAGGGGATGTTCAACCGGCAGGAGACGCAGGATTCCTACGACGTCACCGAGTGGCTGGGCACCCAGCCCTGGTCGAACGGCAAGGTGGGGATGTTCGGCCGCTCGTATCTCGCGATCACTCAGTACATGGCGGCGAGCCTCGCCCCTCCCCACCTCGTGGCGATCTTTCCCGAGGTCGGCCTGACCGATCAATACGCGCTGCTCTGGCACGGCGGTATCTTCCACCACGGCCTCATCGAGGGCTGGACCGAACGCATCAGAAAGATCGACATCGAAACGCCCGCTCCGCCGGTGGACGGCCCCGAGGGCGAGGCGCTCCTCCGCGCCGCTATCACCAATCACCGTGACAACCTTGACATGGCGGCCTTTGCCGCCGGCCTCCCCTTTCGCGACAGCGTCGATCCGAAGACGGGCATCCGGCCCTGGCTCGAATGGAGCCCGATCACCTGGCGCAAGGAGATCGAGCGCTCGAGCGTGGCGATCTATCACCTGGGCGGATGGTTCGACCGCTACGTGCGCGACCAGCTCCTGTTCTACAGGAATCTCAAGAACCCGCAGCGAATCACGATCGGTCCCTGGTCGCACGTGCAGGACCAAGGGCTCGACTCCGCGGCCGAGCATCTGCGCTTCTATGACTACTGGCTCAAGGGGATCGACAACGGCATCACGAAAGACGATCCTGTCCGGTATTACGTGATGGGGAGCGGCTGGCGCTCCGCCCGGCAGTGGCCGCTGCCGGATGAGAAGCGGACGCCTTATTACTTCGCGGCGGATGGCCGGCTCGCTCCCGAGATTCCGGCGGAAGGGCGCGACACCTGGGCGGTGGACTACTCGGCCAGCGTCGTGCCGGCCCCGCGATGGTCCACGGAGCCGACCTGGTCCGAGGATCTTTCCGCCAACGACGCCAAGGGTATTTCCTACACCACGCCGCCCCTGACCGCGGCCGTCGAGGTCACGGGCCATCCAGTCGTGCGCCTCTGGATCTCCGCCGAGGTGCCGGACGCCGATCTCTTCGTCTACCTGGAGGAGGTGGACGCCAAGGGCGCCTCGCACTACGTGACCGAGGGCGCGCTCCGCGCCTCCCACAGGGCCACGGCCGATCCGGGTTATGATTATCTGGAAATGCCCTGGCATCGAAGCTTCGCGGCCGACATCGCCGCGCTTCCCAAGGGGAAGCCGGTTGAGCTGGCCTTCGATCTCTTCCCCACTTCGAACCTGTTCGAAGCCGGGCATCGCATCCGGGTCACCGTGACCGGAGCCGACAAGGCCAACGCGCGCACGCCAGAGCAAACTCCCCCGCCGCGGCTCGTCCTATATCGAGAAGAGGGACGAGCCTCCCACATCGTGCTTCCGATCATTCCCGCTCGTTGAGAGGTCGTATGAGACGTGTCGTTTCCGTCGTCCTGGTCCTCGCGCTCCTCGCCGTCGCCCTGGTTTCGAACCTGTCCGCCGTCGCTTCTACGCCAAACCTGCAGCCGAACCTGATCCTCATCCTCACCGACGATCAGGACCTCAGCTCGCTCGCGTACATGCCGAGGACCCTGGAGCTGCTCGGCGCGCAGGGGACGACGTTCCGGAATCATTTCGTGCCGCTGGCGCTCTGCTGCCCCGCGCGGGCCACGCTCCTGACCGGCCTCCACGCGCACAATCACAAGGTTTACACGAACTTCGCGCCGGACGGCGGCTTCCAAAGCTTCGCCGCGCAGGGGCACGAGGAGAAGACCCTCGCCACGGCGCTGCACGAGGCGGGCTATCGCACGGCCCTGATCGGCAAGTACCTGAACGGCTATCCGGACCAGCAGGACCCCACGCACGTCCCGCCGGGATGGGACGAGTGGGTCAGCCCGGTCAAGGGCAGCCCCTACGACGCGTACCGCTACACGGTCAACCACAACGGCACGCTCGTCAAGCACGGCAGCAAGGCCGAGGACTACATGACGGACATGCTGTCGAAGCGGGCGACGGATTTCGTGCGGAGCGCCGCCGGCCAGCCGTTCTTCCTGTTCCTCGCTACCTATGCGCCGCAC
>DASUNJ010000855.1:0-4151 GCA_036277235.1 Thermoanaerobaculia bacterium
AGCACTGGACCACCGGAGAAACCTTCCCCGATCCCCTGATCGATTAGGAGTAGACCTCCACGCCGGCCAGAAAGCACTCTTCGCGGTGTCCGCGGTGCGAGGTCCATCTGCGGAAAGCCCGTCAGGAAGAGCTCGTCGCCATAGCTCGGCCGATTCTCGGTCTCGAAGCTCAGGGTGGTCACCCCTGTCGGGAGCGCACCGCGAACCTGGAAGACGGCCAAGCCATTGGGGCTGCCAGCCTCTATCCCGAGGACGGTCCCGGCTGGGAAACTCTCGGCAGTGTCGGCCGCGAAGGTCACCTCGAGTTGCTGCGCCCCCTCAATGACATGCGCGGCGGTGACGATCGTGGCCTTGTCACGATCGAGGCCGACCACGAAACCACTTCCCCGTACGGGCGTGCCGTTGCGGGTGCCGGAGATCCTCACCACGGCGGAAACGGCCGTGTCGAGCTCCTGCGCGGAGGCAATAGGCGCAAGTAGCAGAGGCAGGACGAAAGCGGTACGGGCCAGCATAAGCTTCGAGGACGGTCGGGATTTGGTGAAGCACTAGAATACCCCAGGAGAGCCTGAGAGGGTACTGCTGGGCAGAATCCCGATCCGCAGGCTCTTGTGGATCGGACGGCAATTCGTTGGTGAAAAGGGTCTTCCGTCTCCGGCACCGCGTGGCTGCCCACTTGATGGACGAGGCGATATTTTCCCAGCTCTGACATAGGCCCCTGACCAGAGCTTCGCCGCTGAGGTCCCGGGGGACTTCATCTGAGGGCTACAACTTCGTCCCGAAAGAGACCGAGCTGGACGCGGAGCTCATCCGCGCGGTAGGCAGTGGAATGGAGGCACCAGAGACGATAGAATGCCGGGGTCAGTTACCGCGACGTTCTCAATGATCGACGTCCTTCCGCAGCAGAAGTCGCTGCCTTACAGCGAAGAGTCCGAGCGCGCCGTGCTCGGCGGCATCCTCTTGGATCCCTCCGTGCTGCCCACGGTCTCGGGCCGGCTCAAGGCCGAGGACTTCTACCTGGAGCGCCACCAGGTCCTCTACCAGGCGATGCTCGACTTGCAGGAGGCGGAGACCGAGATCGACCTGCGGACCCTGCAGGCCAAGCTGGAGCAGCAGGGACGGTTCGAGAGCACCGGCGGCATCTCCTACTTGGCGACGCTCGACCTCGACCTGCCCGACATCGGCCGGATCGACGCCTACACGGAGATCGTGAAGGAGCGCTCGGTCCGCCGGCGGCTCATCCAGGCGTCGGGCCAGATCATCCGCGACTGTCTGGATGGCGGCCTCAACGCGAACGAGGCTCTGGGCCGCGCCGAGCAGTCGATCCTCGGCCTGGGCGAGGAAGCGATCCGCCGCGGCTTCACCGTCATCGGCGACGTCTTCCACACCACCCTGGAGGAGCTGGAGGAGCGCCCCGGCTCGATGCTCACCGGGGTGCCGAGCGGCTTCATCGACTTCGACCGCATCAGCCACGGGCTCAACCGGGGGAACCTGATCATCATCGCCGGCCGTCCGGGCATGGGGAAGACCAGCTTCGCTCTCAACGTGGCCCAGCACGTGGCCATCCGCGAGCGCAAGGCCGTGGGCGTCTACTCGCTGGAGATGAGCCAGCAGGAGCTGGCGCTGCGCGTCCTCTGCTCCGAGGCGGACATCTCCTTCAGCAAGCTCCGCGCGGGCCACCTCTCGCAGAAGGAGTGGTCGCGGATCGTCACGACCGTCCGCTCGATCGGCGACGCGCCGCTCTACATCGACGACTCGCCGAACCCGACGCTGCTGGAGGTCGCCTCCAAGGCCCGCCGCCTGAAAGCGGAGAAGGGCCTCTCCCTGGTCATCCTCGACTATCTCCAACTGATGCAGGCCGGGGGCAAGTACGAGAACCGCAACCTGGAGATCGCCGCCATCAGCCGCGGCTTGAAGCAGCTTTCCAAGGAGCTGGAGCTCCCCGTCATCGCCCTCTCCCAGCTCTCCCGCCAGCCCGAGCGGCGGGGGAGCGACCATAGACCACAACTTGCTGATTTAAGAGAGAGCGGAAGTATCGAGCAAGACGCAGACATGGTCGCCTTCGTCTATCGCGATGAAATCTACAACCCCACGGACGAGAACAAGGGGCTCGCCGAGCTGATCATCTCGAAGCACCGCAACGGCGAGACCGGCACGGTGGAGCTGGTGTTCATCGGCGAGACGACTTCCTTCCGCAACCTGGACCGGCATGGATTCGACAGCAGCTCTGCCCCGTTCTGAGGAAAATCCTACGGCTCCCGAGGCCGGGCCGGGGGTCGAGGACCTCGAGGCCGCCCTGCGCCCCGCCTGGGTCGACGTCGACCTGGAGGCGCTGGAGAGCAACGTGGCAATTGTGAAAGCCCGGATGGGGGAGGATACCCGCAGCATGGCGGTCGTCAAGGCCGACGGCTATGGCCATGGCGCCGTGGGAGTGAGCCGCGCCCTCGAAGCCGCCGGGGTGGACTGGCTCGGGGTCGCGCTCCTCGAAGAGGGGGCCGAGATCCGCCGCGCCGGCATCGAGATGCCGATCCTGGTGCTGGGCACGGCGCGGCCCGCCAAGATCGCCCTCTACCGCCGGTACCGCCTCGTCCCGACCGTCTCCAGCCTGGCCGAGCTGGCCCTCTGGCGCGATTGGACCTCGGGCCACGCCCGGGCCCAGCCGGTCCATCTCAAGGTCAACACGGGCATGGGCCGGCTCGGCGTTGCCATGGGGGAGGTTCCTCGGGCCCTGGAGATCCTGCGCGGCACGCCGACCCTCGGGTTCGCCGGGCTGCTCTCGCACTTCGGGGATGCGGACGACCTCGCCAGCCCGCGCAACGACCTGCAGGCGGAGCGCTTCGCCGAGGTGCTCGCCCTCCTCACCGAGGAGGAGCGGGACCGGATCGAGATCCACATGGCGAACAGCGCCGCCACCCTCTACCGTCCGCAGAGCCGCTTCACGCTGGTGCGGCTGGGCATCGGCATCTATGGCATCGATCCCGCGGAACGGCCCGGGGAGCCGCCTTCGAAGGAAGCCGGCGGCCTGCGCCCGGTCATGTCGGTGCGGGCGAGCATCGTCCAGCTCCGGGAGGTCCCGGCGGGGACGCCTCTCTCCTATGGCGGGAAGACCGTCACGCGACGGCACAGCCGGATCGCGGTCGTGCCGGTAGGATATGCGGACGGCTACGCTTGGCGGCTGACCGGCAAGGCCGAGGCCCTGGTGCGCGGCCGGCGGGTGCCGGTCGCCGGATCGGTGACCATGGACATGACGCTGCTCGACGTGACGGAGACCGGCGCGGAGCTGGGGGACGAGGTCGTCCTTCTCGGCCGGCAGGGGAAGGAAGAGATCCCGGCGCTGGAGCTCGCCACCCACGCCGGGACGATCTCGTGGGAGATCCTCTGCCACCTGGGTCTGCGGCTACCGCGGCGCTACGTCCGCGGCGGCCGGATCGAGGAGCTGGTGACGCGTTTTTCAAGGGAGGACAGCTAAGCGATGCCCCTCACCCCCTATCCCCCTCTCCCACCGCACTCCCGCCCAACCGGGAGAGGGGGGACGCTCGCAGGTCACAGCTGCTGGAACGGAGCCACGCCTGCATGGAAAGGTTCCCCCTCTCCCGGGGGCCGGCCGCAGGCCGGGGGAGTGCGATGGGAGAGGGGGACAGGGGGTGAGGGGTCATGAGCATGCCTTCGGCCTTCGAGCGCTTCTTCATGCAGATGGGCCGCTTCTTCCAGCTCGTCGGCCGGATCTTCACCTGGTCCCTGCGGCCCCCCTACGACGTGCGGGAGCTGTTGCGCCAGATGGTCAAGGTGGGGTTCAACTCCATCCCCGTGGTCCTCCTGACCGCGATGTTCACCGGCATGGTCATGGCGCTCCAGATGTTCACCGTGCTGCGGCGCATCAACGCCGAGAGCTTCGTGGGCTCGGGCGTGTCGCTCTCCATGGTGCGCGAGCTGGCGCCCGTGCTCTCCGGCCTGATCGTGGCCGGCCGCGCCGGCTCGGCCATGGGCGCGGAGCTGGGCACCATGCGCGTCACCGAGCAGATCGACGCCCTCGAAGTGATGGCGACCGATCCGGTCCACTACCTGGTCGTGCCCCGGGTCTGGGCCAGCACGCTCATGCTCCCGCTCCTGGTCGTGATGGCCAACGGCGTCGGCATCCTGGGCGGCTACATCGT
>DASUNJ010000856.1:0-12361 GCA_036277235.1 Thermoanaerobaculia bacterium
CATAGCTTGGGATGATTCCGGCTGGAGAAAATCCAAAAAACTGGAGCCCGAGCAGCTAGAGTCAGGGAAAAACCAGAATTCCGGAGGAATAGCGATTTGGGAGGCAGGAAAGCCGGACGAGCACGAGAACGACGGCAGGACGCAGAGGAGAGGAGCTCGCGCCGCGGCAAAAGCCGGTTCCCTGCGAAAAAGCGTAAGGACCTTGACCAGCAACGGGCGCTGCTGGAGTTGAGCGGCGGCTTCAGCCGTCCGCTCGAACGACTGGTTCGGCGTCTCGCGCCCGGATCTGGTGGCTGAAGAGGGCCGATAGTGGGCTCGCTGCAGCCTTTCGCCGGATGTAAAGAATCCGCTCCTGTGGTGACATCTGCGCCATCTCCTCACTAAGTTGATCGCGCAGCTTCCTCATCAACTGGACGGAATCAAATTCCTTGACCTTCTGGTTCATCCTGTAGTACCTCCTGAGGACTCCGAATCTCCAGCAGAGCGTAACCCTCCCGGAGATTGACGGAATTATATCTGTGAATACGGTCGAGGTTCACGATGTGTTTGAAGTTCCAACTCACAAGGACGTCCACCTGAGCAACTGTCGCAATGGCAATGTGCTGAGCGTCTGCAATCATGCGAGGCGATAGCGCTCCCTGCCGCACATACTCTTCGGCGAGCCGCGTCGCTTCGTCATCCAACGCCACATACTCTACGTTGGCCGGGGCTACACCTCGCAAAACAGCTTGCACCTGATCTGGTGCCCCTACCAACTCGGCAATCATCACGTCGGAGACTACCAGGATCGCCTGTCCGGAAATAAATCTCTGCATGAGTCGAGTCGATGGCCCCTTGAACTCATCGTCTCCACATCCACCGATCACGGAAGTGTCGACGTAAACACGTAGTCGCTTACCGCTCATGCTTGAACCCCTATAATCGCCCGAAATGGCGGCTCCTCAAGCCGCAGTGGTCGCAGTGTCGGCCCGCATTCTGACCATGACGATGGTAAAGGCGACTGGCAACCAAGACGTGCTTGCTACCGCCTGTCGCACGTACATGAACTATAGACAACGAATCCTCCTAGCGCATAACACTTTAGCGGCTCAGCGTGCGGCGCCAGCCTCCTCCCTCCTCCAGGACAGGCATGTTCTTCGCCTGCCATACGCCGACCGTAGGAGGCGCTCACCGCCGCCCAGTTCTAAAGAAACGGCTCGCCGGGATCAGGCGGTCTTCAGGTTGGCTTCGGGGGGCAGGTGCTCGGGGCTCGCGGGAGCGGGCGGCCGCGTTACTTCGTTCTGGAGGAGGATGCGGAGCTGGACGGGATCGAGCGGCTTCGTCAGGTGGAGGTCGAATCCGGCCTCCTTGGACTTGCGGCGGTCCTCCTCGCGGCCGTAGCCGGTGACGGCGATCAGCTTGGCCGAGGCCGTCTCGGGATCGCGCCGCAGCGCCGCCGCCACCTGGTAGCCATCCATTCCAGGGAGGCCGAGGTCGCAGAGCACGACTTCCGGGTGGAACTCACGGGCGGCCTGGATGCCGTCCGTGCCCGAGTTGGCGGTTTCCACTTCGTGGCCGGAGAGCTCCAGGAAGTCGCGCAGGGTGGCCGCGGCGTCCGCGTTGTCCTCGACCACCAGGATGCGCCGGTGGCTCGCGTTGGGGACGTCGACGAGGATGGGGGTCTCGGTCAGCTCCGGCGCCGGAGCGGTCTGGCTCGCGCCCTGGTCCAGCGGCAGGAGCAGGGTGATCTCGGAGCCCTGGCCCAGCCCCGCGCTCGCGGCGCGCGCCTCGCCGCCGTGCATCTCGACCAAGCCCTTGACCACGGCGAGCCCGACGCCGAGGCCGCCCTGGGCGCGGTCCAGGCTCCGGTCGGCCTGGGTGAAGACTTCGAAGATGTGGGGCAGGACCTCGGGGGCGATCCCCTGGCCGGTGTCGCGCACCGAGAGCTCGATCCGTCCGTCCCCGGCGCGGCGTGCCCGGACCGTGACCCGTCCTCCCGGCGGCGTGAACTTGGTCGCGTTGTGCAGGAGGTTGGCCAGCGCCTGGGAGAGGCGCAGGCGGTCGCCCTGGACCGGGAGCGGCCCGTCCGGCAGCTCGAGGTCGAGATCCAGGCGGGCGTGGCGGATCGTCTCCCGGTAGCCTTCGACCGTCTCCTTCACCAGCTCCGCGAGGTCCAGGGCCTCGCAGTGGAGCTCGACTTCGCCGCGGGTGACGCGGGAGGCCTCCAGGAGGTCGTCGACGAGCAGGGCCTGGTGGAGGACCTGGCGCTCGGCCGCGTCGATGGCGCGGTGCCAGGTCTCGTCCCCCTCCCCCTTGAGCCGCAGGACCTGGATCGCGTTGCTGATCGTGCCCAGCGGGTTGCGCAGCTCGTGGGCGAGCATGGCGAGGAGCTCTTCCTTGGCCCGGTCCGCCCGCTCCAGCGCCGCTCCCTTCTGGGCCAGGCGCAGGGAGAGGTCTTCCAGCTTCTCTTCGTTGACGCGCGCCCGCCGGACCTGCGCGATCATCCAGTCCACGCGCTCGTCGGGAGTGCTGTGGCCGACGACCATCTCGGGCGGCTCGTAGAAGGCGTTGGGGCAGATCTGGTGGCCGAGGAGGGCGAGCGGGTGCGTGCGCAGGACGTCCTCGATCAGGGCCGCCGGCGAGCGGTTGCGCGGATAGCGGCAGAGCGCGGAGGTTCGGCTGCCGGCGAGGAAGGCGTTCAGCCCGGCCTCGAAAGCGATCCATTGCTCGGCGCCGGGAACGTTCTCCAGGAGCCAGGTCACGTCCCAGGTGGCGCGCAGGCCGGAGAAGCCGTCGTCCATCGCCTGCTGCTCTGCGCGGCGCAGGAGGTCTTTGAACCCATTGGGATCGAAACGGCCGCGGTCGAGCCAGGAGCCGCGGTCGCTCAGCAGGACGAGGGCGCCGCGGTCGATCTCGTGGCCTACCGGAATGCCCTCGGACGCCAGGGCGCGCTCGATCGCGCGGCAGCTCGGGAGCATGCCCAGGAAGAGGCTGCGCTCACCCTTGGCGAGACCCGTCCTCAGGAAGGGCACCAGGGCCGCCAGCTTCTCGACGGCGCTGTCATAGATCAGGCAGAGATGGTCACCCTGTCTGAGGCGCCCGATCCGCCGATCCGCGTCGCTTGCCACTGTTGAACCGCCTCTCCGGAATGGAGCGGAATCCGCTCTCATCCACCGTTCTTGCAACTGCAACCGCGCCCGCCGCGGCTCGCGTGGTCGGCTTGTGCAAGAAGCGTGCGCAGACGCAAAACCCCCGCCGGCCGGGGGCCGGAGGGGGCGCGGGCGGCGAGGTACGGCGAGCCGCGGCTAGGTCGTCGGCTCTTCCGGCTCGGGCTCCGGGGGCAGAGCCTGGGAGACGGTATCGTGAAAGTACCGGACGAGCTTGTGGAAGCCCTGGAGCATCTCGCTCAGGGCCTGCTCCTCGATCGGCGGGATCGGCCGGTTGATCCCGAGCACGTGATACACGTCCGAGCCGGTGCGCTCGCCGCCGAAAATGTCCTGTCCGCCCTGGCGGGTCGTCCAGCCCGATTCGCGCCCACCCGGGCGGCGGATCGCCTCCGGCCGCTCGTTGACGATCTGCAGCGAGTTGTGCAGGTCGTTGAGGGTGCAGTCGAGCGCGTCGAGGATCTTTTCGAGCGTGTCGAGCGACGGCTTCTGTTTGCCGGTCTCATAGGCCGACAGCATGGCCTTCGTGATCCCGGCCGCGTCCGCGACCTGGTACTGCCGCTTGCCCTGCCTGTCACGGAGCCAGCGCAGGGCTCTACCTAGAGCTTGGAAGATTGCCATGCGCGAAATGTACCTTTTCCGGGGCTTTCTGGCAAGCGCAAACTTTTTGGTTCCAGTGACTTACATCGAGAAAAGCTGTTCCCGCCTAGCGAGCTTTTGTGCTTGACTGCGCGATATGTTCCGCGTTACGGTTGCACCATTCGACAAGATGTACCCGCAAGCCATCCCAAAAATCACGCCTTCGATTCTGAACCCAACTACTCCGAAGTACGCGCCTCAGCATGTTTTCGGGACTTTTGGAGGGGAAACGACCCGATGAAACACTACCATCCGAGTCCGGATCTCCTGAAACGGTTCCTGGACGGTACCCTCGACCGCGACTCCGAACCCGATGCCGCCGCCGAACGCCGTCGCGTCGTCCGGCATCTGCTCACCGGGTGCCCGGCCTGCCGGAAGATAACCCGCGAGCTGTTGCAGGGTCAGGCGGACCTCCCCGAGATCTTGTGGATAGTAGACTGAGAAGCGTGAGGACGCCGCTCTCTTCCGACATCGATCTCATCGAGCCGGTCCTGTCCGAGGCGACCGCGCAGGCCTTGGAATTCCCCAGCCTGCTGGCGGTGGTCTCCCGTCTCGCGTCCACCGACCTGGGGCGCGAGCGGGTGCTGAGCCTGGAGCCCTACGGCGACGAGGCGGTCCTGCGCCGGCAGCGCATCCGCTTCGAGGAGGCCTCCCGCCTGCTGGCGGAGCGCGGGCTGGTGCCGGACTTCGACGTCCCCCTGGGTTTGCTCCTGGAGCGGCTCGCCACCGGCCGGCCGGCGCTCGAGGGGGCCGATCTGGTCCGTCTGGGCGATCTCGGGAAAGCCACCCGTGCCGCGGTCGCCCGCATCCGTGAAGCGGTTCCACCCTGTCCCCATCTGCTGCGCATGGCGGACGGGCTGCCCGACCTCGATCCCCTGTTGCGGCGGATCGACCGCACTCTCGACCGCCGCGGCGAGGTGAGGGAGGACGCGAGCCCGCGCCTCGCCGCCCTGCGCCAGCAGATCCGGCGCACCCGCAACCAGCTCTATCGCGATCTCGGCGAGTTCGTCTCCGGCCACAAGGACGAGCTGTCCGAGGAGACGATCCCGATGCGCGGCGGGCGCCTGGTGGTGGTGCTCCAGGCCGGGGCCCGCGGCCGGACCGGCGGGCTCGTCCACGGCCGGTCGTCCACCGGCAAGAGCTTCTACTTCGAGCCGCTGACCGTGGTGGAGACCAACAACACGCTGCAGCAGTCGAGCGAGGACGAAGAGGAGGAGCGGCGGCGCATCCTGCTGGAGCTGATTGCCGAGGCCCGCGCGGCAATGCCCGCCCTGCGCGATCACGCGGACTTCTTGAGCGATCTGGACCTGTTGCAGGCGTCGGTGCGCTTCGGCCAGCGCTGCGACGGCCACCTGCCGGAGATCGCGGCTCGCCACGAGCTGCGGCTGCTCGCCGCGCGGCATCCGCTCCTCGATCCCTGCCTGGCGGAGCTGCGCGCCGAGGCGCTGGGGCAGGCCGGGCACTCCGGCGACATCGTTCCCCTGGAGATCGAGCTCGGATTCGACCGCCGCATCCTGGTGGTCACCGGCCCGAACGCCGGAGGCAAGACCGTGGCGCTCAAGACGACCGGCCTCCTCGCCCTCGCGGCGCAGTGCGGGCTGCCGATCCCGGCGGCCCTCGGCAGCCGCGTGCCGTTCCTGCGCAAGCTCGTGGCGACCGTGGGCGACGAGCAGGACCTCCTCGCCGACCGCTCGACTTTCAGCGGCCGGCTGCTGCGTCTCAAGGAGGCATGGGAGGCGGCCGGCCCCGACAGCCTGATCCTGATTGACGAGCTGGGTTCGGGCACCGATCCCGAGGAGGGCACGGCCCTCGCCGTCGCTCTTCTCGAAGGCTTGCTGGAGAAGGGGAGCCTGTCGGTGATCACCACCCACCTGGCGCTGCTCGCCGCCGCCGCCCTGGAGATGGACGGCTCCACCTGCGCGGCCATGGAATTCGATTCGCTGAGCGGCCGGCCGACGTTCCGGCTCGTTCCCGGCCCGCCCGGCGGGAGCGAGGCGCTGGCCCTGGGGCGCCGGCTGGGACTCCCCGCCGAGTGGCTGGACCGCGCCGAAGCCCGCCTCGGCACCGAGCACCGCGACCTCCGCCGGCTGATCGCCGAGGTGGACCGGGTGCGGCAGGACCTGAGCGACACCCGCGAGCGTCTGGAGATCGAGGCCGCGGACGCCGAAAAGCTCCGCCGCCGCCTGGAAGCCGAGCGCAACGCCCTGGAGGAGGAGCGCCGGAACGTCGGCAAGAAGCTCAAGGGCGACCTCGAGGCGTTCCGCCGCGAAACCGCCGAGCGCCTGCGCCGGGAAGTCGAGCGCATGCAGGAACGTTTCGAAGAGGGAAAGCGCCGCGGACTGGCGGCCGAGGCCGTCGAGAGCCTCTTCGCCGAGGCTCCCCGCTTTCAGGAGGAGGAGCCGGCGGCCGAAGGTCCGCTGGTCGTCGGCGGGCTGGTCCGGCACGTCGGCCTCGGCTGGCAGGGGACGCTCGACAAGCTGGAGGCGGATCGCGCCGAGGTCCTGGTCAACGGCAAGCGGGTGCGCTGCCGGCCCGCGGAGCTGGCCCCCGCCGGTCCCGTCCAGAAAGGTCCGACGAAGCTGAAGCCGGTTCCGAGAGATACGAAGGCCCGCGATCTGGACGAGTCGGCCTCGGTCGCGCCCGAGCTGAACCTGATCGGGCAGCGGGTCGAGCCCGCCCTGGAAGAGCTGGACTCCTACATCGACCGCGCCCTGCTCGCCGCGCGCAAGGAGGTCCGGGTGGTACACGGCCACGGCTCGGGCCGGCTGCGCCGGGCGGTCCGCGACCACCTGCGGTCGCACCGGGGTGTTGCTTCCATCCGGTCCGGGGCGCCCAATGAAGGGGGCGACGGCGCCACGGTCGTCACCCTACGCGCCTGATTCAGGGTCTGTTCCAACAAGATGAGCCTCAGTAGATGAGCCTCGGGAACGTCCACATCACGCCCCAGCTCGTGCAGGCCGTGCGCGATGCGGTGGACGTCGTCGCCATCGCCTCCGAGCACACCAAGCTGCGCAAGGCCGGCCGGCGCTACCAGGGGCTCTGTCCGATCCACAAGGAGAAGACCCCCTCGTTCAGCGTCGATCCGGTCGCGGGGCTCTTCTACTGTTTCGGCTGCGGCGCGGGCGGGGACGCGATCAAGCTGCACATGCTGGCGACCGGCGACGACTTCCCGGCGGCGATCGAGGCGCTCGCGGGGCGCTACGGCATTCCGCTCCCAAGCCGCGAGACCCGGGCCGGCGGGCGGACGGAGCGCGACCTGGAAGGAGCGCTCCAGGCCGCGTCCGAGTTCTTCCGCGACCAGCTCCGCAAGTCCTCCTTCGCCCAGGAGTACCTGGAAAAGCGCAAGATCCCGCCCGAGCTGATCGAGCGCTTCGGGCTCGGCTACGCGCCGGACGGCTGGCGCAACCTGATCCCCGCCCTCCAGGCCCGCTCATCGCCGATACCGCTCGCCGACCTCGAAGCCGCGGGGCTCGCCGCCCGCTCCGACAAGGGGGGCGAGCCCTACGACCGCTTCCGCAACCGGCTGATCTTCCCGATCCACAACCCGTCGGGCCGGCTGGTCGGTTTCGGCGGCCGGACGCTGGGGGACGACCAGGCCAAGTACGTGAACACCAACGAGACCGACCGCTTCCACAAGGGCCTCCTTCTCTACGGCCTCCATCACGCCAAGAAGGAGATCCGGGAGAGCGGCCGGGCGGTCCTCTGCGAGGGGTACTTCGACGTGATCGGCTCCGTGGCCTGCGGGCTGGAAGGGTCGATCGCGGGCATGGGCACGGCGCTCACGCCCGAGCAGGCCAAGCAGCTTTCGCGCTACGCCGAGGAGGTGGTGGTCGCGTACGACGGCGACAACGCCGGGGAGAACGCCTTCCGGCGCGCCCTGCCGCTCCTCCTCGCCGAGGGCCTCGGGGTGCGGCGCGCCCGCTTCCCCGCCGGGCACGATCCCGACTCGCTCCGGGTGGAAGCGGGATCCGAGGCGGTCGAGGCGGCGGTCCGCGATGCCGAGGACGCGGTCGTCGCCGAGATCGAGCGGCTGGTTCCCCCCGAGGCGGGGCGCGAGCCTCGGCTCCAGGCCAAGGCGGCGACGGCGGTTACCGAGCTCCTGCGGCCGATCCCGGACCCGATCCTGCGCTTCAGCTATGCGCGGATCGCGGCCGAGCGGCTGGCCGTGCCGGTCGAGATGCTGACGCGCCGGGTCGGCGGAGCGCAGAGGGAGGAGCAGCCCTCGCAGACCCCCCGGAGCCCCGCGAGAGCCGAAGGCCTCTCCTGGAATATCGAGAAGCTCGTGCTTGCTCTCCTTCTGGAGGCGACCGAGCCGGTGCCGCCGGTCGAGGACCTTCCGCAGCCCGAGGCGTTTCTGGACCCGGAGTGCAGGAATATTTACCAGGCCTGGTGCGCTCTATATGCAGGAGGGGCCGGGTCGCCCCCCGACGCGCGGGCGGTCCTCTCGGTGATCGGCTCGGAGGGCGGGACGGTTGACCAGATGGCCGGTATTCTGCTAGAAAGGAATATTACGTCCGGGAGACTGGGCCTGCTTGAGTCCCTCGAAAAGCTGGAGGACCGCTGGCGGAAGCAGCGCAGCCGCGAGCTGGCGGGAAAGATCCGGGAGGCGGAGCTCCGGAAGGACTCTGTGCGCCTCCAAAGCCTGTTGGATGAGAAAAGCCGTTTGAGCCAGCGAGGGTTGCGCTGGAGCCGCGAGGGAATCTGATCCTGTGACGCGCTCAAAAGCCCATAGGAGAGCACTTTTGACTATTTCGAGTCTCACACCCGTCGAAGAGAAGTACAGCTCCGTCAAGCAGCTCATCGAGCTTGGCAAGGAGAAGGGCTATCTCCTGTACGACGAGATTTACGAGATGCTGCCCGAGGAGGTGGTGAGCCTTCCCGACGAGCTGGACGAGATCTACCTCCGCTTCTCGGACCTCGGCGTGGACGTCATCGACCGCCCGGAGCGCTACCAGAACCGGGACGACTTCGAGTCCGGCAGCACGGGCGATTTCGACAAGAAGGAAGACGAGACCACCGAGTTCGGTCTCACCAGCCATGAGAAGACGAACGACCCCGTCCGCATGTACCTGCGCGAGATGGGCACCGTGCCGCTGCTCGACCGGGAGGGCGAGGTGGAGATCGCCCAGCGGATCGAGCAGGGCGAGTGGCTGATCTACGAGGCCCTGTGCGAGAACCCGGTCGTGCTGCGGGAGCTCCTGCGGCTCAACGAGATGGCGATCCGCGACAAGCGCATCCTGCGCGAGCTCATCAACGCCGATCCGGACGAGCCGCTCGACGCCAAGTCCGCCGACCGCATCAAGCTGAACCTCAAGATCTTCGAGCAGATCGCGGTCAACGACCGCGAGATCCTCGAGCTGCGCAAGCGGCAGAAGCGCTGCAAGCCGGACGGCGACAAGTACCTGGAGATCGAGCGCGAGATCGACCGCCTGGTGGCCAAGATCGCCAAGGACATCCGGACGATCGACTTCAGCGTCCAGACCCGCAACCGCCTGGTCGACTTCCTCAAGGACATCGACCGGCAGTTCTCCCGCTTCGAGCAGGACATCAAGCGGGCGCAGACGGCGCTCAAGAAGGAGACCAGCGAGGAGCTCAAGGCCCTGCACCGCCGCCGCATCGAGAAGTACCGCGGCGCCCTGCGCGAGCTCGAGGAGCGCTACGACATCACGCACGCCGAGGTCGCGGCCACGATCGACAAGCTCCGCCAGGGCGAGTCCATCTGCGAGCGCGCCAAGGAGGAGCTGATCGTCGCCAACCTCCGGCTCGTGGTCTCGATCGCGAAGAAGTACACCAACCGCGGCCTGCAGTTCCTCGACCTCATCCAGGAGGGGAACATCGGCCTGATGAAGGCGGTCGAGAAGTTCGAGTACCGGCGCGGCTACAAGTTCTCCACCTATGCCACGTGGTGGATCCGGCAGGCGATCACGCGGGCGATCGCGGACCAGGCGCGGACCATCCGTATCCCGGTCCACATGATCGAGACGATCAACAAGCTGACCCGCACCAGCCGCTCGCTCGTGCAGGAGCTGGGCCGCGAGCCCACGGCCGAGGAGATCGGCGAGCGCATGGACCTGCCCGCCTCCAAGGTGCGCAAGATCATGAAGATCGCCCAGGAGCCGATCTCGCTGGAGACGCCCATCGGCGAGGAGGAGGATTCGCACCTCGGCGATTTCATCGAGGACAAGAACGCCGTGTCGCCCATCGACTCGGTGATCTTCGCGAACCTCAAGGACCAGACTCGCAAGGTGCTGAAGACCCTCACTCCGCGGGAGGAGCTGGTCCTCAAGATGCGCTTCGGCGTGGGCGACGGCTCCGAGCACACGCTCGAAGAGGTGGGCCGGTCCTTCAACGTCACGCGCGAGCGCATCCGCCAGATAGAGTCCAAGGCGCTGCGCAAGCTCCGCCACCCCAGCCGGGCGACGAAGCTGAAGCCGTTCCTGGATTCCGCTTAGGACTGAGAGTCCAATAGGGCGTCATTGACACGGCGCCCTGTTGGACCTAACATTCCGCGTCCCGGGCAAGCCCGGCAAGTTCGACATTCCTCGGTAGCTCAACGGTAGAGCGTTCGGCTGTTAACCGAAATGTTGGGGGTTCAAATCCCTCCCGAGGAGCCATTCCTTTTTCCAAGCCTCGCCAGGATGGATGTAGGGGCACCCCTTGTGGGTGCCCTCCGGAGGGCGGCCACAAGGGCCGCCCCTACGCTTCTGACAGAATCCTCCGCAGCAGCCACACCAGCCAGGCGGCGACGATCGTCACGCCCAGGGGCATGACCCAGCGGCCCCACCAGGGTTTTTCGGGAACGGCGCCCGCGCGGCGGAGCTCGGCCGTCTGCCAGGGGTAGCCGAGCAGGGCCGGGCCCAGCGACGCGAGGTCGTAGCGGGGCGCCTCCAGGCTCTCGGCTCCCGCCAGGAGCCTCACCGTCCCGTCCTCCTCCAATTCGGGCCAGACGAAGAGCAGGACATCGCGCCTCCTCCAGACCGAGACGCCGAGGGCGGGGAGCCTCGGGTTGTCCCCGTCGCGAAGACGCACGGTGAGGAGGCGCGGCGCGGTGCCCGGCAGGTCGACCCTCGCCCGGCAGGGGAGCGGCGGCTCGGGCACGCATTCCCAGGTGGAGCGCGCCGCGGTCTCCTGCGCGTAGAGCACCGTGACCGGCCGGCGCAACGGTGTTGCCGGAGCGCTCAGGTGGATCTGGGTGAGGGGCAGGCCCTCCGAGGGAAGCGAGACCACGGCGCGGCTCTCCCCCGGCCGGTCCGACGCGCCGGGCTGCAGCCCCAGGTCCCCGCCGGCATAGGCCGGGTCCGGCGGCGACCAGCGGAAGAAGGGGATCTGCCGCCCCCCCGCCGAGAGCCGCAGGTCGCCGAGGTCCTCCCGGGCCGCGCCGTAGACGACGGCAGAAAGCTCCAGGCGGACCAGGTCGCCGGGCTCCGCATCCGGCGCGGAGACCTCCCAGGTATCCGAGAAGCGGACGCTGTCGAGCGGCGCTGCGGGTCCGATGGGGAGCGGCGGCGGCGTTCCGGCCTGCTCGGGCCCCGGTTCCAGCCATAGCGCCTGGGCAGGATCGCGGCGGACGGTCGCCGGCCCCTCCCCGAGCCCTCCGTAGGCCAGCAGGTGGCGCCCTGGCCTTTGAGCCTGGAACAGCACGATCGGCACCGCCAGGTCGAGCACGTAGCTCGCCACACGCGGCCCACCCTGTCCCTGAATACCGTGAAGCTCCAGGCGCAGGGCCGAACCGGCGACCGGCTCCGTGCCGACGGTGAGCTCGTGCAGGCCGCCCTCCTGCCAGACCCCTTGCGCGAGCAGCTCCCACCGCGACTCGACCGGCGAGAGCAGGCGGAATCCGATCGGCCCCGTCCCCTCGATCTCCACGGTCAGCCGGCGCAGCTCCTGGCCGGCCGGGAAATCCAGCGTGCAGATCGAGGAAGACGAGGCGAGGCGGCAGGGAGCGCCCTGGGTCGCGATCGTGAGGCCGGGCGAGCTTTCGGGCGGCGCGGCGGAGAGGCGGAAGGGGATCGACTCGCCGCCGGGGGCGAAGACGTGGAGGTCGGCCCCGCCCGGCGCCATGTGCCGGAGCGCCGCGATGTCGAGCGGGACGCGCACCCAGCCCGCCGCGGGGACGTCCAGGTCCCGGGTCCAGGCGAAGCCGTCAAGGGCATGGAGCGGAGAGACGAGGCAAAGGCCGGCGAGCACCAGCAAGAGCCGCACGATGTTCACACGGAGCACAGGAAGCGTCCTGCGAGCTTCTGTACCAACCGGAGAGAAGGGGCCTCTGAAAAAAGCTGACGCAATTCTAGCACGAGAACCGGGCCATTTTGTAAAGCCCCCCTGTTTATACGGATCGGGAGCGGTGATCGTCCACCAGTTTTTCAACAACCCCGGGATCTGCCAGGGTCGTGATGTCGCCCAGCTCTTCGTATTCCCCGGCCGCGATCTTGCGCAGGATGCGGCGCATGATCTTGCCCGAGCGGGTCTTCGGCAGGCCGCTGACGACCTGAATGCGGTCCGGGGTCGCGATGGGCCCGATGGCGTGCC
Organism: Thermoanaerobaculia bacterium; assembly: GCA_036277235.1. GTDB lineage: Bacteria > Acidobacteriota > Thermoanaerobaculia > Multivoradales > UBA5704 > DATMER01. The sequence continues at coordinate 12,312 of DASUNJ010000856.1, forward strand.
GCACCTGCTCCTTCAAGGCGCCCACCAGCTCCTCCTCGTCCCAGCTCTCG